>CAMAWC010000088.1 GCA_945861875.1 Bordetella parapertussis | reverse complement strand
GGGGGTCTTATGGGTCAGCACTTGCGAGGTCATCCGCGCCTTGCGCAGCTTCGCCGCGACGTGCTCGGCCTGCCCGTGGACGGGGACTACCGCGCCGCCTTGCTGCAATCAATCGAGACGTATGCCGAAGAAATCGTCATCGATCCGGTTCATGTGCCGGGCGGGGGCTGGGACGACCTGGAGGCGATGCAGCAGGCAACGCTGGCGGACATGATGGCGCGATCGTTCCAGGAGTTGGTCCGCAAAAAGGAATCGGGCCGGCATTGAATGCTCGTGTTCCGCGCAGGCTCATCCTGTGAGCCTTTGCGGGCGCACACTGTGATTCGTAAGGTGCATTAAAGGTTGGCCCGCCTCCCGCAAGGGGAATGGGCCGGGGGATTTGTTCCAGCTTGCGGCCCCCGCCGTTTTGGCAAAGCCGCTAAATAGGAGAGCACCATGACCAAACAGGTCGTCCGCCCGCCGTCGGCAATCAATTACGGCTTCAGGCCCGCCTCGTATTTTGAGGCGCTCGATCCACACACCCTCATCCTCGCCTCCATCCTGGGCGAAGAACGCCGCAAGGATGTCGCATCGCGGCTCGCCTCGGGCAATTTTGATCCGCTGGTGTGGGGCGACTGGCTCACCGAAAGCAAACTCGATGACTCGGTGCGCCGCATCCTTGGCCGCGGCCACCCCTCTTTCATGGGTGGCGAGTACCTTCCGCCCTTCAAGAAAGAGGAGATCGAGATCGCGCGCGTCGTGCTCGCCTCGGTGACACAGGATGTGATCAGCGTGCGCGCCAGGCGCGCCGGAAAGCGCATCGCCTACCGCGTCGTCGATGAATACGAAGGGGTCTTTACGTTGCCGCACAAGACTTCGCGCCAACCCCTCACGCTAGGGCAGCTCATCGGCCTCATCGACGGCGCCGCGCGGGAGGACGACACCTGGTCCGGTGGTGTTGTATTTGCGACCCTTGCGTTCAATATCGATAACAGCGGCGATCCCGACGAGATGCGCGGCTTTGTCGCGGTGAGCAGCAACTTCTATCCGGCGCTGGCGGCGCACTACGACGGGGCCATCGAGCGTTTTATTGACGCGCGTGCCGTGGCGCAAGACAGCGAAGAAGAGGAGGCGGCATGAAGCCCGGCGGGCGCGGCGGCGCGCCGGTGTTTCCCGGCAACGCGGGGGAGTACTACCGGGTGCTGATCGACGACAATTTTCACTACATGGACGAAGAGGAGCGTTGCCATGGCGGCGACTTCGAAACGCTTGAGGAGGCAATCGTCTATTGCCGGAAAATTGTCGATGACTACCTGGTGCGGGCCTTCAAGCCCGATATGAGCGCCGAAGCGCTTTACTCGAGCTACACCAGTTTCGGCGAGGATCCGTTTATCGCCGGCCACGACCCGCGCACCACGTTTTCGGCCTGGTATTACGCCAAGGCACGCTGCGCGGAACTTTGCGCGCCACGCCAGTGACCGCCAGATCGGATGGATTGATAATGCATTGACAGGAGAACCCCGATGGAAAAATCTATGAACGACGTCGTAAGAATCAGCCGCGCCCTCGATTACGCCGCGCAAAAGCACACCGCCCAGCGGCGCAAGGGCGTGGCGCAGGAGCCCTACATCAACCACCTCGCCGAGGTGGCGCTGCTGCTGGCCGAAGCCACCGAAGGCAGGGACGTCAATCTCGTCATCGCCGGGCTGCTGCATGACTGTATTGAGGACCAGGGCGTTGAATACGAGGAATTGGTCGCGCTTTTTGATGCAGACATTGCCGGCCTGGTGCGCGAGGTGACCGACGACAAGAAGCTGCTCAAGCCCGAACGCAAGCGCCTGCAGGTGGTCAATACGCCGCACAAGTCCGACCGCGCCAAAATGATCAAGCTCGCAGACAAGACCTCAAACCTGCGCGCCGTCCGATCCAGCCCGCCGCACGACTGGGACGCGCAGCGCAAAAAGGAATATTTCGCCTGGGCGAAAGAGGTTGCCGCCGGCTGCGGCAACGCGAACGCGTACCTCTCGGCGAAGTTCGACGAGGCTTACCGGGCGGGCGCCGGATAGGGGGCATAGGCTGGAAAGCCTCGCCAGTAGGGCGTTTCCAGCTTGTGGCGAATGGTAACCCCATGGATTCCCGCTCTAGTCCCCGGAGTGGGATGGGCGGGAATGACGGGGCGGGTTTTTTAATTACAGCACCCGGCATGCGCCGGCGTCGTTATCCGGACCTGTTTGCCGCAACGCAAATGAATGGCCTGAGCGGTGTGTTTCTGAACACAGGTTGGCCCGCCTCCCGCAAGGGGAAGGGGCCGGGGGGATTTGTTCCGAATTGCCGCCCCCGGCGTTTTGCCAAAGCGGCTAAAGAGGAGAAGTACATGGGCGCAATCCCAAAGCTGGACATCAACGAGGTATTTGGCGGCTACCTGTTCGCCCAAGGCGGTGACGGGCACTACCGCGTGCCTGATGGCTGGTATCCGGTGATGGGCCTGCCCGGTTCGCTGGATATTGAAGAACACGCCGTGCTGTTTTGCACCTTGCGCGGCCCAATAGAGGCTGCGGCGCAAAAGGCCTGCCTCAACGGCGTGATAGCAAAACTCCGCATCCACCGTTCCGCCCGCGTCAACGGCCCGGACACCATGCTGGTCCTCGCCTCCGACCTGGTTCACGAGTTCGCGCTGTGCCGTGTGCCGATAATCGCGGACGCAAACGAACTGGCCCGCTGCCTGGCAGGCGCGCCGCAAACGCAAGTGTCCCCCGAAAAGCGCGAGGCCTATCGCCGCACCCGCTACGGCTTTGGCAGCGGGCCCGGCGCCGTCTGCCTGCGCATCGCCTTGCGCTCCGACGCCCTGGCGCGGCTTTATGCGGCCTCGGGTTTCAACTGCGGCGTGTTCATCACCGCCTGCAACCCGCATGGCCTGGCGCAGGGCGACGCGGCCAACGCCGCCGCGCATGCGCGCCTGGGCGCGGAGCTGGCCGCCGGGGCGGGCGGGGTGTTCGAGGGCGCGGGCGTGGGTGCCGCAGGCGACTGGCCGGCGGAGCCAAGCTGGTTCGCGCCCGGTGTTGATCTTGAATCGGCCAGGGCCCTTGGCGTGCGCCACAGGCAGGACGCCATTGTCTGGGCCGGGCCGGACGCCGTGCCAAGGCTAGTTTTGTTGCGTTGATTTTATGGGACGGCCCACCTCACGGGCCGGGGAATTTGTTCCAGCTTGCGGCCCCCGCCGTCTTGGCAAAACCGCTAAACAGGAGTTGTTCATCATGGCTACAACCGAAGCAGTTGGCATCGATCTTGATTACCGTCCCGCCTCGTACTTCTGGCCCCACGGCCTGGCAACCCACCTGCTCGCGCGGGTCAAGGGCGCCACGCGCAAGGCGGCGCTAAAAAACCTCATCGACGCCGGGCGTCTCGATGAGGTGCCGGAGTTCCTCGCCAAGTCGGCGCTCTCCGAAGAAGAGCGCCGCGCCATCGGCCGCATTCACCCGGCGCTCATGGGCGGCGAATACCTGCCCGACCTTGACGCGACCGAAATCGAGATCGCGCGCATCAGCATCCGCTCGACCACGGGCGATGTCACCAGCCTGTACGCGCGGCGCGGCGAGGGCTGCATCCATTACCGCGTGGTGGACGAGTACGACGGCGACACGCTGACCGGCGACAACGAACGCAGCTCGGACAAGCCGCTCACGCTTGGCGAGCTCGTCGAGTTCTTCACCGCGACATGGCCGTTCATGGGCGTGCTGGAGATGAACTACGAGGGCGACCTGGAGAGGAAGCTCGGATTTTTCAGCGGGCAGTCGGCGTTTTATGGCGAGTTTGATGCGCTGCTGCGCCAGCGCGTGCGCGCGGCCTTCGCGGCGCCAGGCGGGGCGCCGCTGTGATGGGCGCGCTTCCGCAGATTCCAATGCGCCCCGAAGCGCTGCCGCAACAGCGCCTGGCGCTGGTGGTGGCGCTGCCTCCGCGCCCGGCCGGGTTTGCCGGCGTGCGGGATGAGCCCGGGTCCGTCCCGCCGTCGCTCAAAATGCCGCGCTCGGCCCGCTACATCGGGCAGGTGGAGTGGGCGTGGAGCCCGGTCAATGCGCGCATCGACGCCTATTACCTGTCGAGCAACCGCGCGCGCACGCACTGGATCCTGTGGTTGCGTTCGTACGACGACAACTGGGGGCGCTGGGACGAGCCGCATATCTACGCCCATGCGCCCAGGCAAAACGTCGGCGCAAAGGTCGCCGCCATCTACCTGCTGCTCGACGCCTGGTCGGCAAACATCGCCGAATACGAGCTCGATCGTTTTCACTGGATCAACGAAGCGGCGGTTCTTGTCCGTGGAGGAAATCATCGGCATCGGTCGCATCGCCTGGGACGGGTGCGTCGTGGATTAGGGCGAGTGATGGCTGCAAAGCCTTGTCTGGCGCGAACGGCACGTACTTAAGCAAACCCCGTCATTCCGGGGCCGCGTAGCGGAACCCGGAATCCATGGGGTTCGTCGCTCAGGTACAAACCCCAACCCATGGATTCCCGCTCCCCGATTAAAGCATTCGAGGACAAGCTTCGCGGGAATGACGGTGGTGGGGCGGATGATTCTGGGTGATTGGACTTTGGTCGCGGTTCTGGGGTGGCGATGGCTGGAAATGCCCGCCAGCCGGGCGTTACTAGCTTAGTTTTTGCCTGATCCATGCCGGGTTCCTTCGGCAATCGAGGACGGCATACACGAGCGCTGTTTGCTCTTCCATCCGGTAGTAGATGGCGAACGGAAATCGCTTTGAAAGCAGTCGGTGATATTTGCCGAAATGCACTGAGTGCATGCCGGCACTGATGAGCAGGGAATCGATGTCCGAGAACAGCGCGTCGAGGAAGTATTCGCCTACGCCAGCGGCCTGCTTTTCGTAGAACTTGTAACCGTCGACCAGATCGCCGCTGGCCGAGGCAAGAATCCTGATTCTCATGCCACTTTGTTTTTGATATTTCCTTTGGCGGCGTCCCAGTCTTCAAATTTGTCATCGCCGCGCCCTATCGCGGCCTCCCGGCCCGCCAGGACATTTGCATGCCAGGCCGGGGAAGTCATTTCCCCGGCGTTGAGGCACAGGTCATCCCAAAGCGATTCCATTGCCAGCAGTTTTTCTTCAACCGACATAGTCTTTAGGGGCAGGGTGCTGGACATGTTGTCTCCCGATTTGGCGGCACTTTTGCCGGCGGACAATTATAGACCGATGATGCAAGGGTGATCAGGCGCGCGCACTTCGCCGACTACGTTGCCCGATGGTATGCGCTTCGAGGGTGACTTTCAGCGCCCCGCGCACGGCCTTATTCATATCTACCCCCGGCACACTCGCCAGCCGCACCAGATAGAGCATCACATCCGCCATCTCTTCCCGTATGCGCTGCACCTTCGTCGGGTCTTTCATGGCATCGAGCGATTGCACTTTGGTGAGCCATTGGGATAGCTCCACCAGTCCGCCCGCTTCGCCGGTCAGGGCCATGGCGAGGTTTTTGGGGGAATGGAATTGCTCCCAGTCGCGGGCCTGGGCAAATTCTTCCAGGGCGCGTTCGAGGGCGGCGGTTTCGATCAGG
This sequence comes from Bordetella parapertussis, assembly GCA_945861875.1. Taxonomy (GTDB): domain Bacteria; phylum Pseudomonadota; class Gammaproteobacteria; order Burkholderiales; family SG8-39; genus CAITSH01. Next base: position 9,374 of record CAMAWC010000088.1, on the reverse strand, counting down.
CGGGTCACTTCACTCCCAAGTGGCGCGTGGTTTGTGGTTTGGAATGGTTGGTGTGGTGGGCAGGATAGCTTTGCGCGAGGGGGAGTTGAGGGGATAGATCGGATGATTTGCGGTGGGAGGCTAACCCCATGGATTCCCGCTTGGCCGTTCCTCGAAACTTCGCCTCGCTTCGCGAGCCTCGTTTTCGCGGGAATGACGGAAAAAGGGGGGGGCCGCTACTTTGGTCGAGGCATGCCCAGTTCGAGTAGGCGGCAGGTCGCCGCATACGTTCCCGGCCGCTTGCCCTCGCGCGGGCCGGCGATGTTGAGTGTGCTTATGCGTTTCTCGCCCAGCCAGGCTGACAGCTTTTGGGCGTCTGCCGGGGTGGCGCCGGCGCCCAGCGCCAGCAGCAGGCATGGCTTGCCCAGGCGTTGGGCAATCCGGATGGTTTCCAGCGTTCCGCCGGTTAGCGGCCCCAGGTTGAGCACCAGCGTGCCGTCGCTGTCCTCGACGTTGTAGCCGGTGCGCTGGCGGTAGTGGGGGGATTCGGTTTCCTGCAAGCGGTACCTGGCGTCGATGGCGCCGTCCTCGGCCCTGCGGTCGCGCGGGCACCAGCCGCCGTGCGCGATGCCGTGGGCGATCGCCCAGTCGAGGGCGGCGCGGTCGGCGCCGGTCTGGCCGCCGGAGATGATTTTTTTTAGCACGGATGGGGTGGTAATGGCTGGAAACGCCCGACTGGCGGGCGTTTGCGGGGAGCGGCCGTCAGGGCAGGAAGCCAATTCTTCGTTTCGGGAGGGCTTTTCGGTTGTCGTCTTCAGCGATGAGGCGTTTGATGGCGTCGAATACCGTGGCGAATTGCTCGTCGTAGCGGCTCTCCAAGGCCTCGATGCGCTTGGCGAGGTCGCGGTTGGAGTCCATCAGGCGCCGCAGTTGAACGAATGTGCGCATGATGGCGATGTTCACCTCAACCGCGCGCGGCGAGCGCAGCACGCTCGAGAGCATGGCCACGCCCTGCTCGGTGAAGGCGTAGGGGCGGGCGCGGTTCGGACCACCGCGGTTTGAAATCACAATTTGTGATTTCAATTGCCTGGATTCCTCGTCCGAGAGCTGAAACATGAAGTCTTCAGGAAACCGCTTGATGTTCCGTCGTACCGCCTGGTTGAGCGCACTGACTGAAACCCCGTAAAGCCCGGAAAGATGCTGGCTGAGCAGGACCTTCTCCCCGCGCAGCAGGAAGATCATCGAGGCGAGGTTTTCGGGTTTGGGCATGCGATGTTTTGGACCGATCGGCGGCATGACTGCTTACTCCCTGTTTGCGTCCGGCTAACTTGCCTGGACGATATGCACTTCAAGGTTTAATTCGCAGATGTGCTAACGCTAACCGCCGGCGGGCTCACCACGCGAGCCTGCCGGTGGCGCACAATGGCGGCACAGGGGGTAACACGGCTGCCGCTGGCGGCCTTTGGGGATGGCGACCATGAACGACACCGCGAACGACATTGTCAGGATCAGCCGCGCGCTCGACTATGCGGCGCAAAAGCACAGCGCCCAGCGGCGCAAGGGCCTGGCGCAGGAGCCCTACATCAACCACCGCCATGGCTGAAAAGCGCGACTGGCGCGGGTTTGCGGGCGATGGTGAGTGCGAGGCCTTGTATCACCGTGACATGGTGCCCGGGGCGGTTGGTGTCCGGCCGGGAGGATCGGCTAGAACCGTATCGTGAGTTGAGCCCGTGGTGTCAACTTTGGCGATACCCACTTTAACTGCCTGTTAATCCATTAACTGCTTTTAAATCAGAGTATTGATCTCAAATGGCTTTAGTCGATCCGATCGACATTTAAGCTCAATACGTCGATATTATTAATAGTTTTCGACATATAACGCCGAAACCTTGACACGATCACCATATACGCGGAATATGTCGAAAAATAGGTAATAAATCGACTTATGGCGTTTGACCCCTCAAAACCGTATGACGCGCTGCCGTCGCTCCCGCCCGTGGCAGACATTGAATCGAAGGCCATTCTGAAGGCCTGCGTGGACGCGCGCGTCGAACTCGAAGCGCTGCGCATGTCGGGACGATTGATCCCGAATCCGGGTGTGCTTATCAATACTATTCCACTGCTTGAAGCGCAAGCCAGTTCCGAGATCGAGAACATTGTTACGACCTCCGACGCGCTGTTTCGTCATGCCGATGAAGATGAGGCGAATGCCGATGCGCCGACAAAGGAAGCACTGCGCTACCGCAGGGCCCTGCGCGAGGGCGTGCTGGCATTAAAAGAGCGCCCCCTGAGCACCGCCACCGCCTGCGCGGTATGCACCACCATCAAGGGCGTCGAAATGGACGTGCGCAAGGTGCCGGGAACGACGCTGGCCAACCAGGCGAGCGGTGAGGTGATCTACACGCCGCCCGTCTTGGAAGCGCTGCTCCGCGACAAGCTTGCCAATTGGGAAAAATTTATCCACGAACACGATTCCGTCGACACACTCATCCGTATGGCTGTCGCACATTACCAGTTTGAGGCCATCCATCCGTTCACCGATGGCAACGGGCGTACCGGCCGGATTCTTAACCAGCTCATGCTGGTTGAAAAAGGCTTGCTGGACACACCGATCCTGTACTTGTCCCGCTACATCATTCGCAACAAGGCCGACTACTACCGCCTGTTGCTCGAAGTCACCAAGAACGATGCCTGGGAGCCCTGGATACTATATGTGCTAAAGGGCGTCGAAGAAACCGCGGGATGGACCAAGCTGAAAATTGCCGCCATCCATGACTTGATGTCGCATACCGTCGAATATGTGCAAAAGCGCCTGCCAAAAATCTATACGCGGGAATTGGTGGAGCTCATTTTTCTCCAGCCGTATTGCCGCATTAACAACATCGTCAAATCCGGCCTCGCCAAACGACAAACCGCTTCCGAGTACTTGAAGCAATTAGTCGAAATAGGCGTGCTGCAAGAGCGACAGTTTGGACGCGAAAAACTCTTTGTTCACCCGAAGTTCTTTCAGCTCCTTACCGGCGACAACCACCAATTTACGCGATATGTAATCCCCGGCCGGGACAAGCCGTGAGCCGGAAATACGGAAATGGCGACCATGAACGACACCGCGAACGACATTGTCAGGATCAGCCGCGCCCTTGACTATGCGGCGCAAAAGCACAGCGCCCAGCGGCGCAAGGGCCTGGCGCAGGAGCCCTACATCAACCACTTGTCCGAGGTGGCGCTCTTGCTCGCCGAGGCCACCGGGGGCACGGATGCCAACCTCATCATCGCCGGGCTGTTGCACGACTGCATCGAGGACCAGGGCGTCAGCTATGAAGAAATCGTCGCGCTCTTTGGCGCGGATGTGGCCGGCCTGGTGCGCGATGTCACCGACGACAAGAGCCTGCCCAAGGCCGAGCGCAAGCGCCTGCAGGTGGTGAGCGCGCCGCACAAGTCGGCGCGTGCGCGCATGCTGAAGATCGCCGACAAGACCGCCAACCTGCGCTCGGTGCGCCACAGCCCGCCCTCGCACTGGGACGAAAAGCGGCGACACGAGTACTTTGCCTGGGCAAAAGAGGTGGTCGCGGCCTGCGGCGAGGTCAACCCCTACCTGCAGGCGAGGTTTGAGGAAGCGCACAAGGCGGGGGCGGGCTAGGGGATGGCTTGTTTGAAAATGATTTGCTTAAAAATAACATAATTGTTACTATCTGCAGATGGACTACACCATCGTTTATTACAGCGAGGTCGTTCAGAAGCAGATCATTGCGCTGCCGGATACGCTTGCCGCACGGTATATCGTGCTCACGCGGCGGATAGCCACCCCACATTCCGCCCGGTGCTAATATCTCAGCCATGATTGATTGGTCAACCTGTTCAGCGGTGGAGCGCGACCCCGAGCGTGTCAGCGGAGCGTGGGTATTCCGTGGATCGCGTGTGCCCGTTGCCGCCCTCTTCGAAAATCTCGAGGACGGCGTGTCGGTCGGCGAAGTTGTCGCCCTCTTCCCTGGCGTTTCCCTTGAGCAAGCACGTGCGGTGTTGGAGCACGCAGCGCGCAGCGCCCTAGCTGCTGCCTAAGCCTGAGTGCGCGTCCTGTTTGATCAGGGTACTCCGGCGCCATTGCGCCACCTGCTGCTTCGCCACACTGTATCCACCGCATATGAGCTTGGCTGGTCCACCCTCAAGAACGGTGAACTACTCGCTGCCGCCGAAGGTCAGGCTTTTGAGATACTGGTTACAACGGATACAAGTCTCAAGTACCAACAGAACCTCGCCTCCCGCCGCATTGCGATTCTGGTCCTAAGCACCACAAGCTGGCCGCGCATCAAAGCCGCCGCCGAAACTGTCGCCATGGCGGTCGACGCTGCCGCACCAGGCCAATTCGTAGAAGTCGCAGTCCCTTGACGGAGGCTGACCCTTTGTTGCTGCGGACAGGCCATCCGCGCCGTTTACGGGTTGGTATTCTCCCAACCCGCGCAGAACAAAACGATGGTTGCTCTTGGTCCCAATCTTGGGGAGCCACACACCAAGGCATTTGGTGAAGGGCTCTATGAGTTGCGGCTCAAGGGTGCCGAAGGCATTGCCCGTGTGTTTTTCTGCACCCTTGTTGGCAGGCGCATTGTCATGCTTCACAGCTTTATCAAGAAATCGGAGCGCACGCCGCCGCGCGAGCGTTCAGTCGCTGAAACTCGAATGAAGGAGATCAAACGTGCAAACACATGATCAATTGGTCAAGAAACTGCTGCGCCGCCCGGGTGTGCGCGCCGAGGTCGAGCGCATTGAACGCGAAGAGGGCGCCCTGCTCGATGCGCTGCTCAAGGCTCGTGCGGGAGCCGGCCTGACGCAGGCGCAGGTCGCCGAGCGCATGGGAACCCACGCCCCCGCGGTGGCGCGCCTGGAGCGCGCCCTGGCCACCGGAAAGCATTCGCCGTCGATCGCAACCGTGCGCAAGTATGTCAAGGCTTGCGGCAAACGACTGGTGCTCCGGGTCGCCTGAAGAAGGGTAACCGGTTGCGGTTTTCGCTTGTAGGTTTGCCCCTGCAGCCGACAAGCCCCTTGCAGGGCGCGCTTAGTTGCTACCCCAATTGTAGTAACGCATAGGTGACCATTAGGGAAGCTCTGATTAAGTCCGTCATTCCCGCGAAAGCGGGAATCCACCTTGACCTAAAGCGTGGATTCATTGAGTCAAAATGGATTCCCGCTTTCGCGGGAATGACGATTTATGGACTTAATCAGAGCTTCCTTAGGCGAGTGTTGGTTATTTTTGATATATAATTGATATCATAAAACCATGTTGAATGGAGTTGACCATGGCAACCCGATCCGCAAACAAAGCAGTAAAAAGCAAACCGCCGGCAACTGCCGTGCTGCTGCGCTACCGCGACGCCGATACGGCCTTTGGCGTGTCGCGCGGCACCGCCACCCGGCTGGCCGGCGTCCTCGGCATGTCCGAGACCCAGGTCATTCACGTGGCGCTGGCGCAGTTTGCGCGCCAGACGCTGCCCGGCTACGAGGTTGATAACGGGCCGCTGACAAAGGCGCAGCAAAAAGCCATCGAGAAGCTTGAGCCGCAGGGGCGCATGAAAGTCACCAAGAGCCTGTTCTAGCCGGGGCGACCTTGCGCACCTTTGATCTGCCTGAGCCGGGGGATATCGTCTATTGCCGCTTCCCGCAAGCGGGGTTACCGGGTCCCGGCCCCAAACCCCGGCCGGCGTTAGTGTTGCAGGTCGGTAACGTGGACGGCGAAGCCGGAGTACGGGTGGCCTACGGGACATCGCAAAAAACTGATCGCTTGCATGCGGGTGAGTTCCTCGTCTCACCGCAGGATGGAGCCGCCTACGCGGTGTCGGGTCTTGCTTATCCGACCAAGTTCGATCTTGGGCGGGCAATCGAGTTGCCTTATAACGATGCCTGGTTCGATGTTCCACCAAGGGCCCCTTTTGGCCAGACGCCAAAGCTGGGTTTGCTGCACCCGAGCCTGATGCGCCGTGCCAAGGCTGCTTTCGTGGCGGCGAAGCGAGGGTAGGGATACCAACCTAATCATCGCCGGACTCTTGCACGACTGCATCGATGACCGGGGCGTGACTCTGGGTCCGCCTGCGGCGTCCCGGAATTACGGCGACGGGGGAAGGCGATGGCTATATCAATGCGGGGTATTTTTTGCGCAGCCACTGCTCGACATCACGCCGCAGTTGCCGTGCCAGCGCCGCCAGGTCTTCGGCTTCCTTGATCGCCACCGCGACCGGAGCGTCGTAGGAAATCTTGTTGCGTTTGCGCCGGTAGGCGTCGAGGGTGTTGATGAGCGCGGCGTCGGCGCCGAGCGTGTATTCAAGGGAGTGCAGCGTGACGGTGTGGTGGCCGGGGAGGTTGGAGTTGGTTCTGTAGCCCGCGGCATGCAAGGCGATGGTGGCAGCCGTGAGCGCGGCGCCATACGCGCAATTGAATCGCCCTTCCGCGCTCAGGGCGGCAATGCCGGCGTCAGCGAGGTTTCGATCCGCCAGCGCCAGCAGTCCGGCGAGCTCGTTTTTTGACGGCTGGTGCCGGTGCAGCGTTCCCTTTTCCAGCCAGGCGCTCAAGCTCATCGTCGCTCCCCATCAAGTACAGTTTTCGCCCGGACAGCACCGTATCCACAAAATGCGACTTGTCGCGCACGGTTTGTACGAACTCAACGCGCGGATAGACCGTCGGGTTGATCTCGCGGCCGAGTTTTTCCTGTGCCGGGGTCACCGCCTGCACCACCTCGGCGAACGTGGCGCTGCCGATGATGAACAGGTCGATGTCGCTGCCGGCCCGCTCTTCGCCGCGTGCCACCGAACCGTAGATGAAGGCCGCGTCGATCTTTTTGGCCAGCGGCTGCAATGCCACGGTCAGGGTCTCGGTCACGCCGAAAGTCTTCACGACCAGTCCGCGCAGTTCCTCGTAGATCGGGCAGGCGCGGTTGGCGCGGAAATAGACCTGGTGCCCGTGCACCTTGCGCTCGATGATGCCGGCGTGTGCAAGCGCCGCCAGTTCGCGCTGCAGCGAGCTGGCGCCGGTGCCGGCCGCACGCGCAATCTCGCGCAGGTAAAACTCCTCGTCGGGCCGCCCGAACAGTTGCGCCAGGATCGCCTGCATGGATTTGCCGAACAGCACCGACGCCAGCGGCGAGCGCGGCGCGGCGGTTTTGGCGGTGGCAGGCTTGGGGCTTTTAGTGATGGTACGCATTTAGCGTACAAAGATACGCGTTTTGCGTACAATTGTCCAGTGCAAGCGCTTGGACGAATGGTCGGTTCGCTTATAGCTTGTAGTATTGCGCCTCACGCCGGCCCCAGAGCCGGTGTGCCCCACCCCAAGGAGAAATACACGTGAAAAACTTCAATCTGCTCCGGCTTGCCGCTGTGGCGCTGGCTGTGGTTTGGTGCGCGGGCTTTGCCCCGGCTGCGTTGGCCGACCGGCTCGACGAGATCAAGGCGCGCGGCAAGTTGCTGGTGGGGGTGAGCGACACCACGCCGCCGTTTGCCTTCAAGGCGCCCGACGGTTCGCTCACCGGTTACGACCTCGACCTCGTGCGCGCGGTGGCCAGGCGCCTGGGCGTGGGCCTGGAGATGACGCCGCTCTCGTCGGCCGAGCGCATTCCGCTGTTGCAGCAGGGCAAGCTCGATTTTGTCGCCACGTCCATGACGCGCACCCCCGAGCGCCTGCGCGACATCGACTTCAGCTACATTTATTTCATCACGCCGCACGCGGTGATCGTCAAAAAATCCTCGGGCATCACCTCGGTGAAACAGCTCGACGGCCGCAAGGCAAGCTCGGCCAGCACCTCCACCGCCGGGGGCAACCTGAAAGAGGCGGTGCCCGGCGTGAATCTGGTGTATGTGCGCGACTACGCGATCGCCTTTGCCGCGCTCAAGGATGGCGGCGTCGATGCCTTTACCACCGACGAGACGGTGCTCGCCGCCATCGTGCGCGCCGACGGCAGCCCCAACGACTACCTGTTCCTGCCCGACTTCACCAAGTCGCGCAACGTCGGCTTTGCCCTCAAGAAAGACGAGCCGCGCTTCAAGGCCGCCCTCAACCAGGCGCTGCTCGACCTGGAGGCCTCGGGCGAGGCGGCCAGGATCTGGGACACCTGGTTCGGCCCCGCCACCACCCAGCCGATCAAGCGCTCGTTCCGGATTAATGCGGAGTATTAGGATTCCCCGGCCCCATGCACGTCATTCCGGACGTGCGCAGCACGATCCGGAATCCAAGGGGTTTGTCGGGCGGCCACCAAACCCTACCCCATGGATTCCGGGTCCGCCTGCGGCGTCCCGGAATGACGGTAATGTGGGAGCGACGATACGCTGGAAACCCCCTTGCAGGGCGCGCTTCGGCCGGTAGGCCGAAGCCGCTCGACGGGCGCCGAGCATGCTCGGCGAAACCCCCGTTTCGCCGCCAGTACTGGCTTTCCAGCCGATGGTCTGAAAAATCCCGCCGAGGGGAGTACCTGAATCGGTGGCTATTTCCCCGGCGCCGACTGGCCCTTGAACACCGGCTTTTGTGCCCGCCTCAGGCGGCGAGTGGCTCTATCGACGAGGTGATCTCGGTTTCCGAGGCGCTGCGGGCGGCGCGCAGTTCGTGGTCTTTTTGCAGGTTCAGCCAAAACTCGGCCGTTGTCCCGAAGTAATGGCCCAGCCTGAGCGCGGTGTCGGCTGAAATGGCGCGTTGGCCTTTGATGATCGCGCCGATGCGGTTGGCCGGCACGTGCAGGGCGGTGGCAAGGGCGTTGGCCGACAGCGCGTGCGGCTCCATGAACTCGGTCAGCAAAAACCAGCCCGGATGCTTGTTGACAAGGCGCTTGCGCGGGCGTGCGACCGAGTCCGACAAATCGGTGGCGGCGATGTCTTGCATGCGTATGCTCATTTGCGCTTTCCTTTTTGCTTCAGTGGTAATCCGCTATTTCGACGTCGTGCGCATTCCCCGCTTCAAATCGAAAGCAAATGCGCCACTGGTCATTAACCCGGATGCTCCATTGGCCGCGCCGGTCGTGCTTGAGTTTTTCCAGCCGGTTTGAAGGCGGTGCACGCAGGTCGTCCAGGCTCGCCGCCGCATGCAAAAGGCGCATTTTGTCGAACGCGCGCTGCGCAATCTCCGGTGGCAGCCCCTTCACGACCAGGCCGGAAAACAGGGCCGCAGTACGCTTGTCTTTGAAGCTCAGGATCACCGGGGCATTGTATTACGCGGTACGTACAACGTCAATCGGGGCAAGAGACATCGGGGCAAGAGACGTCCCACGGCAGTCCGGTTACCTAAGGAAGCTCTGATTAAGTCCGTCATTCCCGCGAAGCTTGTCCTCGAATGCCTTAATCGGGGAGCGGGAATCCACCTTGACCTAAAGCGTGGATTCATTGAGTCAAAATGGATTCCCGCTTTCGCGGGAATGACGATTTATGGAC
>CAMAWC010000087.1 GCA_945861875.1 Bordetella parapertussis | reverse complement strand
AATGGGCAATCGCCGTGCCGGTTTCGTGGCAGCGCGCCAATTCGGCCTCACTGAGATGGATGCCGTGGCCATAGACGGCGCGCGGCCCGAGCTGGCCGTAATGGTCGTAGACGTCGAGGTAGCCGCTGCGCTCCGGGTACAGTTTTTCTACCCAGGCGATTTCGGCGGGGTTTTCCGAAACGTGGGACTGCAGGTAGGCGTCTGGGAATTCCTTCCATAAGGCGCCGGCCATTTCCATTTGCGCGGGTGAACTCGTCGCGGCAAAGCGCGGCGTGATGCAGTAGAGCTGGCGGCCGCGCTTGTGCCACTTTTGCAGCAACGCCTTGGAGTCGTCGTAACCGGACTGGGGCGTGTCGAGCAATGCCGCCGGCGCGTTCCTGTCCATCAATACCTTGCCGGCGATCATACGGGCGTTGATTTTTTCGGATTCCCCGAAAAACGCCTCGACCGACTGCGGGTGGACGGTGCAGTAGACCATGGCGGTGGTGGTGCCGGCGCGCAGGCACTCGCGTAAAAACAGCCTGGCGACCTCGCCTGCGTACGCCGCGTCGGCAAATTGCTGCTCGGCGACAAAGGTGTAATTGTTCAGCCAGTCGATCAACTGCTTGCCAAACGCACCGATGATCTGCGTTTGCGGGTAATGCACATGGGTATCGATAAAGCCGGGCAGTATCAGCGCATCCTTGTAGGTGCTTACGGGCGTCTCCGGCGGCAGCGTGTGCTTGAGCGCATCGTAAGCGCCGAAGGCCTTGATGCGGCCACGCTCCATCACCACCAGGGCGTCCGGTTCATGGCGCGCGGAAGCCGGTCCGCCGACCTTGAACGGGTCGTCGACGAATGTCAGGGCGGCGCCGCGAATCGCTGTCGCGCCTTCAGACCGTGGGGGCATCCGTGCTCCTGCCGGAAAAAACGAATTAAGGTGGGAAGCTTATCCTGAGCGCGCGACGGGTGCATGGGAGCGGAACGAATTGTGATAGCGTCGCGGCTCCCCAACCAATTGCGGGCACCGCATGACATTCACGCTGCACAAACATTTTCGCGCCGGCTTCATGCTGGCCTGGATCATCGCCTGGAACGCGATGCTCGTCGCCGGCCTGCTGCTCGACCAGCTGTTGGGGGGACGGCACGCCTACTTTACCAGCGCCTTCGCCCTTGCCGCCCTCGGCACCTCCACGCTGTGCCTGTCCATCATCCTGCTGCCGCGCATGCAGGCACTGAGCCTGAACCCGGGTGCGCCGGTCGCGCTGTTGCGGCGCGAGCTGTGGATTCTTGTTGCCGTTACCGGCGTGTGCGGGTTGGCCGGACCCCTGGTCGGGATGTTCGTCAAATAGTCCGAAAAATACGTGCTTCAGGACGCTGTTCGGTTTTCAGCCAGCACGCGCTTGATGGCACGCACAATGCCGACGTAGCCGGTGCAACGGCACAGGTTGCCCGACAATTCGTGGCGTATGCGCGCCTCGTCGGCGTCGGGGATGCGCATGACAATGTCGCGCGCCGTGACCAGCATGCCCGGCGTGCAATAACCGCATTGCAGGGCATGCTCGGCGCTGAACGCGGCGCGCAACTTCGCCATCACCGCGTCGTCGTCAAAACCCTCTATGGTGCGCACGCTGGCGCCATCGCAGGTGACGGCAAAGGCAATGCACGAGCGCGCCGGCGCGCCGTCGATCTCCACGGTGCAGGCGCCGCAGACGCCGTGTTCGCAACCGACATGCGTTCCGGTAAGCCGCTCGTTCTCGCGCAGGAAGTCGGCGAGGTGGGTGCGCGGCTCGACCAGCGCCTCGACCGGTTTGCCGTTGACGGTAAGCTTGATTTGCTTCATTGCAGCCTCCCTGCCGCGCGTTTCAAAGCCGCCATGTGCACCTGGAATTCATAGCTACCCGGCTGGAAACCCGCGCCAGTCGTGGCTTTTGAGGCGATACCTTGGTCAAATTTTCCTACCAAAGCGCTCGCATCAGGAATCACCACCGGTGCGCCCTCGGCCGCGCCTATGACCGCACGCGTGATGCCGCGCGCCGGGTCGACGACAAAGCCGGCAATGGCCTCGGCGAACTCGCCGGTCTTGCGGCAGAACTTGTAATAACTCCAGCGCGCCTTGGGCGAAAATTTCGTAATGCGCACACCGGTGAGGATTTCGTCCTCGGCCAGAGCCGTTGCCAGCGCCCCGGTGACAAACTGGCTCGCCGGCACGCGGCGTTCGCCGGCCGGGCCGCTGATGATCACCGTGGCATCGAGCAGCATCAGCACGCTGACCCAGTCGCCGGCCGGGTCGGCGTGGGCGAGGCTGCCACCAATGGTGCCGCGGTTGCGAATGGCGCGATAGGCGATGTCGCGCGCGACAAAGGGCATCAGGCCGCCGGTGGCGTCGGGCACCCGGCCGTCCTCGATCGCGGCGTGGGTGGTGCAGGCGCCCAAGGTCACCGCGTCGGACTCGTCCTTTACCGCGCAAAGTTCGGCCAAGCCGCGCACGTCAACCAACAACTCGGGCTGCGCCAGGCGCAGGTTAAGCATGGGCCCGAAGGACTGGCCGCCGGCAATGACCTTGGCCATGCCGGCGCCGCCGGCGAGCAGCTTGATGGCATCGGCCAGCGCGCGCGGTTTTTCGTAATCAAATTTGGCCGATTTCATGTTACATGCCCTCGCAAGCTTCCGTCATTCCCGCGAAAGCGGGAATCCATTTTGTCTCAATGCGCAGATGCTTAAGGTCAAGGTGGATTCCCGCTTTCGCGGGAATGACGAAAAATAATCATGTCCGCCACACTGTAGAAAACGAAATCATGCCGCCTTCACCTTTGCCGCCGCCAGCGCCGCAAGCAAACGCCGTGGCGAAATCGGCGATTCGAGCATCTCGACACCAAGATCCTTCAACGCATCATTGACGGCGTTGGCAATGGCCGCCGGCGGTGCGATGGCGCCGCCCTCGCCTATGCCTTTTTGCCCGAACATCGTCAGCGGTGAGGGTGTCTCCATGTGATCGAGGCGTGGCTCGGGCACTTCGGTGGCGCCGGGCAGCATGTAATCGGCCAGCGTCGAGGCGAGCGGCTGCGCGTTCTCGTCGTAGGGCATCTCCTCGTACAAGGCCGTGCCTATGCCTTGCGCGGTGCCACCATACATCTGGCCGTCCACCACCATCGGGTTGATCAGGGTGCCGCCGTCCTCGACGATGACGTAGTCGAGAATCTCTACGTGGCCGATTTCCGTATCGACCGCAACCGCAACGGCATGGCAGGCATAACTGAAAGTACCCGTGTCCTTGACCGTTTTATAACCGGCGGTCGCTTCCAGGCCGGCCGGATCGACGTCCACGGGCAGCAATTGCGGCTGGCGGTACCAGACATGCGCCAGTTGCTGCAGGCTCATTTTCTTGTCGGTGCCGGCGACACGCACATCACCGTCGGTGAATTCCAGGTCTGCGCCAGCCACTTCCATCAGGCGCGAGGCAATGTGGCGCAGGCGCTTTTCGATTTCGCGGCAGGCGGTGGCAACCGCGCCGCCTGACATCACGGCGCAGCGCGAGCCCCAGGTGCCGGTGGAATACGGCGTGAGCGCGGTATCGCCGTGGATGAGGCGCACGCGATTCGGGTCTATGCCCAGCACCTCGTTGGCCACCTGGGCCAGCGTCGTCTCCATGCTCTGGCCGTGCGAGTGCGCGCCGATGCGCAGCTCGAGCACGCCATCCGGTGACAGCCGCGCCTGGCATTGCTCGTGGCCCGGCACCATCGGAATGCCCCAGCCGTGATAGACCGAGGTGCCGTGCGCGCCCTGCTCGCAAAATATAGACAGGCCCACACCGATCTTGCGGCCGTCGGCTTCGCCGGCTTTTTGCCGCACGCGCCACTTCGGTATGTCGAGCATGTTCACCGCACGGCGCAACGCCTCGGGATAATCGCCGCTGTCGAAGTACTTGTTGGTGATATTGGTATAAGGCATCGCCTCCGGCGGCACCAGGTTCAACAGGCGCACTTCCCAGGGCTCGCGTCTGGCCTCGCGCGCAATGGCGTCCATCACCAGTTCGAGCGCCATGCACACGCCGGTGCGGGCCACGCCGCGATACGGCAGGATGGGCGGCTTGTTGGTCGCCACCGAATACGTGCGACAGCGGAATTTTTCCATGCGATAGGGACCGGGCAGGATGGAACCCACCTGCGCCCCCTCGAGACAGGCGGAAAACGGATACGACGAATACGCGCCCGAATCGACCATGGCGTCGCAATCCAGGGCGAGCAGGCGCCCGTCCTTGTCGGCGTAACCGGTGATTTCGTAATAATGCTCGCGGCAATTGGTGTTGGCCGAGAGCTGCTCGTAACGGTCCTCGATCCAGCGTATCGGGCGGCCGGTTTTCATCGCCAGCCAGGCGACACAGATCTCTTCGGGCAAGAGGATGCCCTTGTAGCCGAAACCGCCGCCCACGTCCGGTGAAATCACGCGGATGCGCCCCTGGTCCATGCCGAGGGTCTCGGAGAGGCCCGAGCGCACGATGTGCGGCATTTGCGTCGCGGTGTAGAGCGTGAGCTGGTCAAGGCGCCGGTCGTACCAGGCGAGCACGCCGCGCCCCTCGATCGGCGCCATCGACTGGCGCGCGGTGCGCATGGTGCGCGAGACCTTGATCGCGGCGCGCTGCTTGATTTCAGTGAGGTCGGCATCAACCAGGGTTTCGAGGAATACGTTGTCGCCCCAGTGCTCGTGCACCAGCGCGTCCGGTTTCCTGACCGCCGTGACCATTTCCGCGACCGCAGGCAGCGCGTCGTAGTCCACCTGCACCAGCGCGGCGAGGTCTTCGGCGTCGCCGCGCGTGGCGGCGACGCACATCGCCACCATTTCGCCGACCATGCGCACCTTGCCAGTGGCCAGCACCGGTTGCGCCGAGGTCTTGAAGCCCTTGATGCTGGAGCTGGCGACGATGGGCGCAACACCGGCAAGGTCGGCGTGGACAAACACATCGCCCTCAAACCCGGCCGGCTTGCTGATTGCGCCAAGGCGCGCGTGGCCAAGCGGCGAACGCACAAAGGCCACTTCGCGCATGCCCTCCATGCGCATGTCGCCGACGTACTGGCCGCGACCGCGCATGAAACGGTCGTCTTCCTTGCGCTCGAGGCTTGCGCCGATGCCCTTGCCGCCTTTGCCGCCTTTACCATGGCGCATCGTGTCGGGGGAGGTTTTTTGATCAGTGCTCATGTTCGCCAAGGATATTTATTCGGCAACGCCGTATCGTGGATCATTCCGGTCTGAAATTCCCGCAACAATTATGCCTGATGTTTTTGCCGCCAAGAATATGCTTCGTGTACGTACCCAAACAAAAGACCGCCCCTGTCATTGCGAGGAGCGGAGCGACGAAGCAATCTCGTGGCATTGTTGCGAACCTCACATGGGTGACGAGATTGCTTCGCTGCGCTCGCAATGATGCCCCATATTATTTCAACCGCAACCTGGTCCGCCCGAGGTCGTTATACGCGTCGACCAGCAGGCGCAGGCTGGAAACAAAGGCCTTGCGCTCGGCCACCGGCAGCACGGCGACGGTGCGCTCGTGGGCGCGTTTCACGGCGTTTTCCATCGACAGGGCGAGTTTGCGGCCTTCACGCGTCAGGGTGCACAACTTGGCGCGGCTGTCCGTTGCCGACATCTTGCGCGCGATGAGGCCGTGCTCATCCAGGCGACGCAACACGTCGGTGGTGTTGGCGCGGTCTATGCCCACTTCGGCGGCAAGCGACACCTGGTCCACCTCACCGTGGTGCAACAGCGCGGTCATCAGGCTGTATTGCACCGGCGTGATGCCAAAACTTTCGCACTCCTCGACAAACAGCGAGGTATGGATCTGGTGCAGGCGGCGGATGAGGAATCCCGGCCGGCGCTTTAGCACCTCGCGCACGGGTTTGCCGCCGCGTTTATTGCCGGGCGCGGCGCGAAGGACTGGTTTTTTCTTCATGTAATATCGGGGTGAGTTGCGGAACTGGCTTGGCTGCATTCTCGCACGCCCTGGGCACAGCGACGCAAGCGGTCGCGGCCTGGCTCAAAGCAAACCGGCTCAAACCAATTGAGCCGCTTCCGCTATTGTTAGTACAATGACAAACTTCCTTGAACCGTCACACTACAGGAGCCTGACATGACACAACCCTTCGACACCCTGTTGCGCGGCGGCCGCGTCATCGACCCGGCGCAGAACATCGACGCGCAACTGGATGTGGGCATCCGTGACGGAAAAATCGTCGCGCTCGCCGCGGGCCTCACGCCCTCCGCCGGCACCAGCGTGATCGACGTCAAGGGCAAGCTGGTGCTGCCTGGGCTCATCGACACCCACGCCCACGTCTACCAGTATGTCACCGGCACCTTCGGCCTCAACCCCGACCTCGTCGGAGTGCGCTCGGGTGTCACCACCCTCGTCGACCAGGGTGGCCCGAGCTGCATGACCCTGCCGGGCTTTCGCAAGTTCATCGTCGAACCGGCGAAAAGCCGCGTCGTCGCGTTTATTTCCTCGTATCTTGCCGGCGGCCTCGAAGGACATCTTTATCCGGACCTCTACCAGCCCTCCTGCGTCAATGTCGAGCACACCGTGCGCGTCGCGCTCGAGAACCCGGACATCGTGCGCGGCGTCAAGGCGCACGCCGAGATCGGCGGTGCCTCGCGCTGGGGCGTCGAGGTGATGAAGCTCTCGGCGCAAATCGGCCGCGAGGCAAAACTGCCGGTCTATGTGCACCTGGGGCAATTATGGCCGACCAAGGACCACATGGTGATGGATGCCGACGAGTTGGTGCGCCAGGTGGTCCCGCTGGTCAAGGCCGGAGACGTGCTGGCGCATCCCTTCACCCGCCATCCGGGTGGTTTCATCAACGCCGAGGGCAAGGTCCATCCCATAGTCTGGGAAGCGATAGAGCGCGGCGTGAGGGTCGATGTCGGTCACGGCTCGCATTTTTCCTTCGACATGGCAAGAAAGGCCATTGCGGCGGGCATCATCCCCTTCACCCTGGGCGCCGACCTGCACGGCCTCAATGTGCGCCCGCCCGAGGACAACGCCTTTCGCATGAGCGAATCCGACCGCCAGTCCAATCCCTTCTTCGGCGTCGCGGCCTTCGGCCTCACCCACGCCATGACCGAATTGCTGACACTCGGGCTGTCGCTCAACGACGTGGTCAAGACCGTGACCTGCAACGCCGCCGAGCTGGTGAACATGTCCGATTCCATCGGTTCGCTTGCCCTCGGGCGCAACGCCGATGTCAGCGTGATAGACATGCTCACCGGCAAGTTCACGCTGCAGGACAACCTGCGCGTCAAGGTCACCACCGAGCGCTACCTGTCGCCGGTGTTCTGCATGATCGCCGGCAAGCGCTACGATGCCGACTCGCCCATCCTGCCCATGCCCATGGCCGCGGCGGCGTAACCAGCACCCCGCCGTCTTGAAACCGACCTCCGCCGCGAATACCGCCGCATTGGCGCGCATCCTCGGCCGCCAGCCGCGCTGGTGCGGTGTCGTCGCGGCGCGCGACGCCCTTGCCCTGCCCGACCACGTATTACTGCACGCAGGGCCGCCGCTTGCCGACGCGACGCGGCCGCCGCCGGCTATGCGCAACGCCGCGCTGCTCGCCTGCCTGCACGAGGGCTGGGCCGAAGACGAGGCCGCGGCCGAACAACTCATCGCCGGCGGCGCGGTCCGGCTGGAACCCGGACTTGCGCATCGCGTCTCGATGCCGCTGGTATCGCTGGTGGGGCCGCGCACCACACTGGCCGTCATCGACGGCGGTGCCGATGGCGCGCGCTGGTACGGCTTTCTTGGCACCGGCGGCGGTGCGCAACTGCGCTTTGGCGCGCTCGACCACGCCATCCTCGGGCGCCTCGCCTTTCGCGAGCGCGAGCTGCTGCCCGGCTTTGCCGAACTGCTCGCCGCCGGGCCGATAGACCTCCTGTCCATCGCGCGCTCGGCGCTGACCGAGGGCGACGACCTGCACAACCGCCTGTCCAGCGCGACACTGGTGCTGCACGCCGTGCTGGCCACGCGCAAGCACGATTCGGCGGCGGCACAGGCGGCGATCACCACCGTGCTCGAGGCGCCGCTGTATTTCCTCAACCTGTGGATGCCCGCCTGCGCGCTGATGCTCGATGCGGCGACCGGCAGCGCCGGCTCAACGCTGGTGACGCGGCTGGCCGCCAATGGCGAAGTCTGCGGCCTGCAGCTCGCCGGGCTACCCGGACGCTGGTTCAGCGCACCGGCCGCGCCGGTGTGCGGGCCGTTCATGAAGGGCGCGCCCGACAATCCGCAATTTCCACCGGCCACCGGCGACAGCGGCATCATCGACGCCTTCGGCCTTGGCGGGCAGGTGTTGCGCCGGGCGCCCAGCCTGCAGGCGGCGTTCCAGCCCTGGCTCGCGGCCGACGATGACGCGCGCGCCCTGGCGCTGCTTTGCGGGATGCATCCGCTGCTGGGCGTGGAGATCGGGGTCGATGCGGCGGCGGTGGTCGCCACCGGTCGCGCGCCGCTGCTCTCGACCGGCATGGTCTCGGCCGATGGCCGCGGCCTGCTCGGCCGCGGACTGTGTGAACTGCCGCTAGAGCCGTTCCGGGCCGCTATGGCCGCACTGACGGCGTCCTGAGCGCCGTTGCCCCCGGCGCCGCTCCGAGGGCCCGCGCGAGGCCTTGCGCCAGGCGGTAGAGGGCGTGATTCGATGCGGCGAGCACGCCGCCCATGAGGACAAAACCGTGCACCATGCCCTCGAAACACTCATAAGTCACGTCCACGCCGGCGGCGCGCAGGCGCCCCGCGTAAGCCTCGCCCTCATCCAGAAGCGGATCAAAGCCCGCAGTAATCACATAGGCCGGCGGCAGCCCGGACAAATCGGCGGCGCGCAGCGGCGAGGCGCGCCAGTCGCCGATGTCCGCATCGCTGCGCAGGTACATGTCGCGATACCACAGCATGCTGGCGCGGGTGAGCAGGTAGCCTTCGGCGTAGGCCCCGGCCGAGGCGGTGTCGCCGGCCTGGTCGGTGACCGGGTAGATGAGCATTTGCATCACCAGCGAAGGATCGCCCGGCAGCGGCAGGTCACGCAGGCTGAGCGCGGTCACCGCCGCAAGATTGCCGCCGGCACTGTCGCCGGCCACCGCGATACGCGCGGCGTCAATGCCCAACTTTGCAGCATGCGCCGCCACCCAACGCGTCGCGGCGACGCAATCGTCCACCGCCGCCGGAAATTTGTGCTCGGGCGCGAGCCGGTAGTCGACCGCGACCACGGCGCAATGCGCGGCGTTGGCAAACTGGCGGCACGCCACGTCGTGGGTATCGAGGTCGCCGACCAGCCAGCCGCCGCCGTGGAAAAACACCACCGCCGGCAGTTTTGCGCCCTCGGCCGAGCCCAGCGCACGATACAGGCGCAGCGCAAGCGGGCCGCCCGGCCCGGGCATGACCAGGTCGCGCACTTGGTCAACCTCGGGCGGTGCGGGCCACAGCGGCGCACGCGAGAGACGGTATTGCTCGCGTGCCGCGGCGGGGCTGAGCGCGGAAATGGCCGGCAGGGGCGAGGCCGCCAGCTGCGCGAGCAGCGCACGCGCCTGCGGATCGAGTTGCTTCATATCATTGGTGGCATCAAGCGCGGGACGTCAGTGCGCCATGGCGCGCCCGCGGCGCATGGTCATCATCCAGAGCGAACCGAGGGCGGCGACGGTGATGAAGGGCAGCGCCAGGTAATTGATCGTATCCCAGCCGTTGCGGTCCAGCAGCAGCCCGGAGGAGAACGAGGTGGTCGCCATGGTGATGAAAATAATCATGTCATTGATGCCCTGCACCTTGGCCTTCTCCGACGGCCGGTAGCTCTCGGTTAGCAGCGTGGTGCCGCCGATGTAGAGGAAATTCCAGCCCACCCCCAGGATGACCATGGCGAACCAGAAATGCGGCACGGTGATGCCCGACAGAGCGATCGCCACGCAGGCGTAGAGCAGCAGCGCCCCCGCGAACATCACACTGAGCACGCCAAAGCGCTTGATCAGCGAACCGGTGAAAAACGACGGCGCGAACATGCCGATCACGTGCCATCCGATCACCGTCGCCGCATCGCCGAAGGGATGGCCGCAAAACCCCATCGCCAGCGGCGTCGAGACCATCAGCAGGTTCATCACCCCGTAACCGATGGTGGCCGAGGCCACGGCGACAAAAAATGCCGGCTGCACGGCGATCTGGCCCATCGGCCGCACCGGCCCGGCGCGCTCGGCCTCGCTCGGGATCGGAATATCGAGCCAGCGCAGCAAGCCGATGACGACCAACAGGAAAAAGATCAACGACAGGTAGGCACCGAGGTATTGCGTCGAAAACAGGTCGACGGTGCGCTGGCTGGAAAACGGCCCGATGATGCCCCCGACCAGCCCCCCCGCCAGCACCAGCGAAATCGCCTTGGCCTTGAAATCGGCAGCCGAGGCGTCGGCTGCGGCAAAACGGTAATACTGGCCGAAGGCGTTATAGGCGCCGAACACCAGGGTGCCGCAGCACAGCAACCAGAAACTGCCCAACCACAGTGCGAGCGAGCAGATCAGCGCGCCGAGGATGCCGATCAGCGCACCGACGGTGAAGCCGGCGCGCCGGCCGATGCGCCGCATCAACAGCGAGGCCGGCATGGTGGCGAGCGCCGCGCCGACAACCCAACCGGTCGCCGGCAGGGTGGCGAGCGCCTTGTTTGAGGCCAGCGCATAACCGGCGATGCCGTTGAGGGCGATTACCGTGGAATTGTTGGTAAAAAGCAGCGCCTGGCAGGCGGCGAGCAGGGAGACGTTTGTCTTGGTTTTTCTGGCAGCGTCCATGCGTTTTGTCACCACTGCGGGCGCGGCGAATGCGGCGCTGCCGGATGGTTGGTGCCGATTATAGAGGGAGAATCGTCCTCGCGCCGACCCGATTCGGGCTTACGCCGTCCGAACGTAGCTGCTTCCACCCTCTAAAAAAGCCTCTTGCGACGATTGACAACGCGCGTGGAGTGAAGCATTCTCTCTTTGCACGATTTCACTGGGCAGTAATTCTCAGTCGAATATTTTGCTTGAATCCATTTTGCTTCATTCCATTTTTGAGGGAGATTCTGATGGCCACGAAGAAAAAAGCTGCTACCAAGAAGACTGTTGCAAAGAAGACCGTCGCTAAAAAGCCTGCGAAGAAGAAAACCGCACGCAAACCAAACGCAGCGTTCATGAAGCCGATGATGCCGACCGGCGGACTGGTCGCGATCCTTGGCTCCACCCCGATGCCGCGCACCGAGGTAACCAAGAAAATCTGGGTTTACATCAAGAAGAACAAACTCCAGGATCCCAAGAACATGCGCATGATCAACGCCGACGAGAAGCTCAAGGACGTGTTCGGCGGCAAGAAACAAGTGTCGATGTTCGACATGACCAAGCTGGTCAGCAAGCTGCTCAAGTAATCACAGCCTGCCTTTAAAAAAAGGCGTCCCCGCGAGAGCGGCGACGCCTTTTCCATTGGCAAAACGCCCCGCCCTGCGCCGGATGCACCGTTCAGGCAAAGGCGCGCAGCAAGGCCGTCACCGCCACGCCGGCGACCACCGCGCCGATGAGGCTGCGCGTCAGCGCCGCCACCAGCAGCACCGGCAGGATGGCCAATGCCGGCAGGTTGCGCGAGAGCGGCAGCAGTACGCCGCCCTGGAAGGCCAGCTCCTGCGCCAGCAGCGCCGCGAGTATCGCCACCGGCACCTGTGACAGCCAGATGCGCAGCCAGCGCGGCAGCGTGATGCGTGACAGCAGCAACAGCGGCAACACCCGCGGCAGCACGGTCACGGCGGCGCCGCCGAGCACGATTACAAGGACGTAGTGGCGGATTTCCATTGCTGCAAACCGAGGCCTGTGGTGGCGGCGACCAGGGTCGCGACAAGAATATTCCAGTGCCCCGGCAGGGTCAGTGTGGCGGCAACCGAGATCAGCGCCGCGAACGCGGCCACAACCAGGCCGACGCTGCGCCCGGCGCCGCCCTGCCCTGCCAGTTGTAACACCAGCAGGGCGCCGAACATCGCCGCCAGGGCAAAATCAAAGCCCAGCGCGTGGATGTTGCCGACGCGATCTCCCAGCAGCGCCCCGGCGAGGTTGGCGATCGCCCAGGCGCCGTAGGCGGACAGGTTGAGCCCTATCATCCAGCGCGCGTTCAGCACCGCGGGCGTCGCGCCCGCGCCCCCGGCCAGTCGTCCCCAGGCGATGACAAAGGTCTCATCGGTGAGTTGCGCGCCGATCAGCGCGTTCTGCCAGACGGGAAAATTGCGGCAGTAAGGGGCCAGCGCAGACGCGAGCAGCAGGTGGCGCAGGTTGACGAAAAACACCGTGATGATGGCAGTCGCCGGCGAAACCGCCGCGGCGACCAGGCTGGCCACCACGAACTGCGCCGAACCGGCGTAGAGCACCAGCGAGAGCAGCATCACCTCGGCCACCGACAGCCCTGCTGCGCGCTGAACAACGCCGGCGGCAAAGCCGATGGACAAATAGCCCAGCACCACCGGCAGGCCGGCGCGCGCACCGGCGGCAAGACCGCTCACCGAAGCAGGGCCCGCGCCATCTCGCGCAGGGCCTTCGCCGTGGCCTCGGGCTGCTCGAAGGGAAACAGGTGGCCGCCGTCGAGTATGGTCATGCGGAATTTCCCGCGCATCGCCTCGGTGCCGATCTGCCGCAACTCACTGGATTGGCGGCCGCCGATGAAGCCGGCGGGCACCGCCAGCCGCCGGCGGTGGCGGTACAGATCGTGCGGGATGCAGCGGTAAATGCGGTACTCGACGGCCGGATCGAAAATCAGGCGCACAGCGCCTTCCGCCGTCGGCTCGGTGCACAGCGTGACGTAGTCGTCCAGGCATGCGGCATTAAAACGCCGGAACGCCTTCTTGCGGCGAAAAAGCTCGCGCGCCGCCGCCACTGACGGGAAATCGCGCCGGCGATCGAGCGTAGAGCGTGCCGGCGTCAGGCGGTCGGCAAGCCCCACCCGTTTCATCAGGCCGAACGCCTGCCCCTTCACCGGGCTCATGATGGGCGAATCGAGCATGATCAACGCACGAAACAACTCCGGCCGGCGCACCGCCGCGAGATAGCTGAGGTAACCGCCAAGCGAATGGCCGATGCCGATCACCGGTTCGCCGACTTCGCGCTCGAGGTAATCGACCAGTTCATCGACCAGGTGCGGCCAACCCTCGGTCACCGGGTAGCGCGGGTCATGGCCGAGCGTGTTGATGGCGCTGATGCGAAAGTCCGCCTGCAGGTAATCGAACAGCCTGCGGTAACACGCGGCGGGAAAGCCGTTGGCGTGGGAAAAATGCAGGCGTAGCTTATTCATGCGATGGCCCGACCGGCTTGCCGCGACACGCAAGCGGATTGCCACGACTGGCTGAAAAGCCTTGCCAGTAGCGGCTTTCCAGCATCTGCGCGACGCGCATCACGGCTTCACGTTCTCCGCCGCAGGCGCTTTTGATCCGGCCAGAAAGCGAAAATCCTCGGCAAACTGCGCCAGTCGCTTGACCGCGTGGCGGCGCTGCTCGGGCGTGAGGGTACGATCCAGGTCAAGCAGCAGCAGCGTCAATTGCGCCTCCCAGTCGGCGGCCATGCGCCGGTACTCGGCGCCACGGCGCAATTCCCAGTCAAGGAAATAGGCGCGCAGCGCCGGCGCGAGCTCGACCACCGAGCGGTCGCGCCTGAGGATGGACAGCAGCTCCTGCTGGCGCGCCTGGCGGCTCTCGAGCTGCAACTCATACATTCGCGGGAAGGCGCGCACCGAGGTGACAATTCGTGCCTTTTGCGCATCGGTCAGCGGCCCGGTCCAGTCCTCGATGTTGCCGGTGAGGCGCTTGACGCGCGCCCGTTCGCGCTCGCGCGGATCGTCGCCAAGGAATTCCTTGGCAAACTTGGCGTTGTTGCTCGCCATCTTTCTCGCCAGCGCGGCGTGGTGGTCCGGACCCAGCTTGATCAATAGCGGCGCCGCCAGGTCGGCCGCATGCACCACCAGCGCGCGGTAGCGTTCACGCCCTTGCACCATGGCCCACCCGATGTCGGCCTTGGTCAGGCCCGCCTCCACCTTGCCCGCGGCCGACTGCATGATGGCGGCGTAGAGCGGCATTTCCTCGAGCCGGTGCCACTCGTGCAACTGCGCGATTTGTGCGCGCAACTCGCTGTTATCCTCGTTCCACAGGTCGAAATAATCCTGCGCCATGACACGTATGGCGGTATCGGCATTGTTGTAGGCGACACGCACGAAGGTGCAGGCCGCCAGCGTGCCCAGCAGCGCGAGCGTCATGGCCAGCACCATGCGTTTTCCCAGGTGGTTCAGCCGCCTCACCAGTAATTCTCCACGGTAATCTGCCCGGGGTCGCGGCGGCGGTGCTTTTTCATGCCACGCGCCTTGAGCGCCTCGACCGTATCGGCGACCATGGCCGGATTGCCGCAAATCATCACCTGCGACGCCGCCGCCGACAGCGCGACGCCGGCTGCGTCCTCCAGCCGCCCGTCGATGATCGCCTGCGGCACGCGCCCGGACAAGGCCCCGGGCATCGTCTCGCGGCTTACGAACGAAACCATGCGCAGCCGGGCTGGATGTTTTCGCAACAGCGACTGGATGGTGTCGCGGTAGGTAAGTTCTGCCGCCTCGCGCACCGCATGCACCAGCACCACCTCGCGATAGCGCTGCCAGGGCGCGTCGGTGGCCAGTATCGACAGGAAGGGTCCGATGGCGGTGCCGGTGGCAAGCAGCCACAGGTTTTGCGCATCAGGCACCTCCGACAACACCAGGAAGCCGGCGACCGACGGCGACAACTTGATGTCGTCGCCCGGGACGAGCGTCACGAGACGCGCCGTCAACGGTCCGCCGGGCACCGTGATGTAATAAAACTCATGCGGCTGCGTGCCCGGCGCATTGACGAAGGAATAGGGCCGCGCCACCATCTCGCCGTCGATTTCCAGCGCAAGCTTGGCGAACTGCCCGGCCTGGAACGCCGGACCATTGGCCGCGACCTGCAGCGAATACAGCCGCTCGGTCCAGCGCTTCTGGCCCACCACCCTGCC
>CAMAWC010000086.1 GCA_945861875.1 Bordetella parapertussis | reverse complement strand
CGCGTGATCGAGCAGACCCGCAGGTTCAATCCGGATTACCGCCTCATCGGCTTTGGCGACCGTCGCTTCGCACCCGAGGACGGCATGGCGCTTTGCATCGAGCAAAAAAAATGGCTGGCGCAAAAACTGGCCGAGCCCTTTGACGGCGACACGGTGGTGATCACCCATTTCGCGCCGCACACCGGATCGATTGCACCGGCATTCATCGCGCACCCGGCCAATGCCGGCTTTATCGTGCCCATGGACGACTTGATGGGCAAGGCAAAGCTGTGGGTACACGGCCACACCCACACCGGATTTGATTACGACGTCAAGGGCACGCGCATTGTGTGTAACCCGCGCGGGTATCCGGGTGAGGAAACGGGATTTGATCCAGGATGTGTGGTCAGTCTTTGACCTTAAATCCTTCGCTACGCGGGCAGTTTCTTTCATTTGAGTTGGGTAGTTTCACTCCCCGCGGAGAGCGGGGTCTATCCTTTCTCTTGATCGCGTAGTTTCACTCCCCTGCGGGGAGCGAGTCACTTTCTTTTGCTTGTGCAAAATAAAGTAACCAAAGAAAAACACACCCCCGACGCCGCCCCTTCGGGGTTCCCTGTGGTGCTCGTCAAAGCGGGCCGGCCCTTAAACTCGCCGCTGCGCGGCTCAAACATAAGGGTCGGAAGGCCCCCGCTTCGCCTGCGCTCCTCGGCGGCGCCGCAGGGGCCCCGAAGTCAAAAGCAAAACCAAACGATGCGATGCGACGGTTTTGCTTTTGACCTACCTTCCCGTAGGGGACGCCGAGAAGCGCAGCGCCAATGGGAGCTGTCCGGGACCTATGTCTGAGGCCCACGTCCTTTGTGGGCCGAGTTTAGGTCCCGGCCCATTGGCGCGAGCATCGCAGGGCAGTCGCGTAGCGACCGTCACCTCCGGGTCGCCTTTTCTTGGTTCCTTCTTTTGGCGAAGCAAAAGAAGGGACTCGCTCCCCGCAGGGGAGTGAAACCGCAAGATCAAGAGAAAGGGAATGCCTGCGCAGCGAAAGACTAACCCCATGGATTCCCGCTTTCGCGGGAATGACAACCAAGTACAGAATGGCTCGAAAGCCGCGCCAGTCGGTCGTCTCCAGCCAGTCGCAATCGTCAGATGGCCTTGACCGATGCCTCGGCGATCGCCCCCGCAGTTGTCACCCACACTTCATCACGCGATGCGGCGATATGCGCCAGTGCCCGCCGCAACTCGCGCAAGCGAAACGGCTGGCCGGTGATATAGGGATGCAGGGCGATGCCCATGGCCAGCGACTGGCCGCGTGACTGCGCCCGCATTTCATCAAACTGCGCCACGATCATGTCGGCAAACTCGGGCGCCGACGCGCGCCGGCCGATGATGGTCGAGCTGTCGTTGAGCTCCTGCGGGTAAGGCACGGCCAAGAGGCGCCCGCCGCGCGTCTTCAGCCAGATCGGCTGGTCGTCGGCGCACCAGTCGAGCACGTAGCCGTAACCGGCCTGTTGCAACAGGTCGAGGGTGTGCAGGCTCTCGGCAATCCACGGGCCCAGCCAGCCCAGCGGACGTTTACCCTCGTGCTGCGCGATGGTCTGGGTGACCTCGGCTATCAGCGCGCGCTCACCGGCTTCATCCAGCGCGTCCTGGCGCTCCGAATTGGTGCGGCCGTGGCTGGCAATCTCATCGCCGCGGGCGCGAAACGCCGCCACCAGTTCCGGGCAGTGTTCGTAAATGGCGCTGTTCAGGAGCAGCGTCACCGGCAGCTTCAGTTCGTCGAACAATTCGAGCAGGCGCCAGGCACCGACGCGGTTGCCGTAGTCACGCCAGGAATAATTGAGCACATCGGGCTCGGCGCCGCCTGGCACCAGTTCCTCGCGCAGGCCCTCGCCGAAGGCGTAGTGCTCGAGGTTGAGCGCAACATAGACCGCCAGGCGCTTGCCGCCGGGCCAGCTGTAGTCGGTGCGTTCTGTTATGGCCGAGTAGGTGTGGCGGCCGTGGCTGGGCAGGCTCACTTCGAATAACGTGCCGTAATGGCCGCATCCACATTGACCATTTCACGCTTGCCCGGCGCGGCGTAGCTGCCGCGTGTCGGCTTGGGCCAGTGCGCGCGCGCCAGCAACTCGGCCTGGGGCACCCCGGCGGCAATGCCGTCGAGCACCGGCACCGGCACGCGCGACTGGATGCGCGCCGCCACACCAGCCATCACCGCGCCGGTGAGGATGACCGTTTCGGCAAAATCCCGCTCCACCAGGTCGTTGGCCTGTTTCACCAGCAGCGCCTCGAGTTCGTTATCGGAACCGGGTTTGTAGGCGGCGGTGCTCTCCACCGTGCGCCAGCCGGCGATGCGCGACGAGAGGCCATAAGAGGCGACCAGTTCCTCATACAGCGACCTCACCCTTGCGCCGAAGTTGACCAGGCCGATTTTGCCGCCCAGCATGCAGGCGGTGAGCAATGCCGCTTCGGTCATGCCCACCACCGGGATGTCGAGCAGCTCGCGCGTGCCGCGCAGGCCGGTGTCGTAGGACACGGCGATCACCACGGCATCGCAGCCGGGGGCGTGCTTGGCCGCCAGCGCGATGGTCGAGTGGTGGCCTATGGCCTCCTCGCTACGGGTGCCCATCACCCGTGCGCCGAATTCGCCGCAGACGGCAAGAATTTCGGTGCCGGGCGAGGCCACTGCGCGCGCGCCGGCGGCCACCTTGTCGGTGACAACCTGGGAGGTGTTGGAATTGATCAGCAGGATTTTCATGGCGGGCGTCCGGTGGATGACATCAGAGGGTTCGCCAGTCGCTAGTCGTGCGGATTGACACCCGGCATGCAATTTACCGTATAGTTTGGAGTCAATACAAGCCGGCTTTACGCAGCTGGAACGGTTCATGCTAAGCATTGACCAGCACCCAGACACCACCGCATCGCCGGACCGGATTAACGACCAGGAGGTTTTGCCATGAAACGTCTCACCCTTAGCCTGCTTGCAGCACTGTTCGCAGCGGGCCTCACCGCGGTATCCACCCCGGCCGCGGCGCAGCAGCGCCTGCGCATCGCCGGCAATTTCGCCCTAGACCATTCCTCGACGCTGGCCATAGAGCAATTCAAGAAGGATGTGGAGGCCGCCACAAAAGGTGCGCTGATCATCGAGACCTTCCCGAATATGCAACTTGGTGGTGCACAGGAGAACGTCAGCCAGACCCGCGCCGGCACCATCGCCATGACCTGGGTGGGCATGGCCTTCCTGTCGCGCACCGTGCCCGAACTGGAGGCGGTCAGCCTGCCCTTCATGTTCCCCAACCGCGAAGTGGCCTACAAGGTGATGGACGGCCCCATGGGCGACCTCATCAACCAGAAACTCGCCGACAAGGGCTTTGTCGCCCTCGGCTTCATGGAACTGGGCCCGCGCCAGGTCACCAACAACGTGCGGCCGATCAAGACCGTGGCCGACCTGAAGGGCCTGAAAATCCGCCTGCAGCCCAACGAGACCCATATCGCCACCTTCAAGGCCCTGGGCGCCAACGCCCTGTCCATGGACATCAAGGAAGTCTACTCGGCGATGCAGCAAAACGTCATCGACGGCCATGAGAACCCCTACAACCTGATCCTCGCCAGCCGCTTTTTCGAGGTGCAGAAATACCTCTCGAACACTGCGCACTTTTTTGACTTCATCGCCGTAGTCGCGAATAAAAAAGTGATAGACAGCCTGTCACCGGAGTTCCGCGCCGCCATCAAGACCGCCATGACCAAGGCGGTGGCGGGTCAGCGTGCGGTCGCCGCCAAGAACGACGCCGATGCCCTGGCCGAACTGCAGAAAAAAGGCATGCAGTACGACGCGCTGCCCCCGGCCGAGCTGGCCAAAATGCGCCAGATGACCTCGGGTGTGATCGATGACGTCAAAAAACGCATCGGGCCGGAACTGGTCGATCGCGCCCTTGCCGAAGTCAAAAAAGCCGGCGGCTAATACCGCATGAACGCAGCCGCCCGACCTGCCCTGCCGGGGCCGCGCTGGCTGCGGCCTTACGCCCACCTGCTGGGCTGGCTTGATACCGCCGCCGGCTGGGCCATCGTGGTGATGATCAGCGCCATGGTGCTGATCGTCTCGACGCAGGTGGCGCTGCGCTACGGCGTCAACAGCTCCATCGGCTGGGCCGACGAGGTATCGCGACTGACCTTCGTCTGGTCGATGTTCCTCGCCATTCCGCTGGGCGTGCGCGCCGGCGCCCACATCGGCATAGAAATCCTCACCGCCCGCCTGCCTTCGAAGCCGCGCGACGTGCTGCTGCGACTGATGGCCGCGACCTCGGCCGCGCTGATGGTTATCGTGGCCTGGGAATCGCTGCAAATCTGCTGGGACCAGTGGGACGAAAAAATGGCCTCGCTCGAATTCTCCGCCGCATGGTTCATCCTCGCCCTCGCGGTGGGCTGCGCCCATTCGGCGCTGCACCTGCTGTGGATCGTGCTGACCGGAAAACCCTGCAACCCGGGGCATACCGGCCTGGTGTCGGCGGAATAGCATGAGCCTGCTGATCATCGCGGTATTCATGGTCATCGGCCTGCTGGGCATGCCGCTGGCCTTTGCCCTCGGAACCAGCGCGGTGGCAGGGTTGATGGCGAGCAACGTCGACTTCAACATGCTGCCCACGCGCATGATGAACGCGGTCAACGCCTTCCCGCTGATGTCCATCCCGTTTTTCATCCTCGCCGGCGAACTGATGTTGAAGGCCGGCATGATGGAGCGCCTGATC
Organism: Bordetella parapertussis; assembly: GCA_945861875.1. Lineage (GTDB taxonomy): Bacteria > Pseudomonadota > Gammaproteobacteria > Burkholderiales > SG8-39 > CAITSH01. The sequence goes on along the minus strand of CAMAWC010000086.1, from coordinate 10,519 downwards.
GACTTGGCCAACGCGGTGGTCGGCCGGGTGCGCGGCGGCCTCGCCCACGTCACCATGCTCGCCGGGTTGGGCCTCTCCACGGTGTCGGGCGCCGCAGTAGCCGACGCCAGCGCCCTGGGCAGCACGCTCATCCCGTCCCTGCGCAAAGTCTATGGCGTAGGCTTTTCCTCGGCGGTGGTGGCCGCCGCCGCCAACCTCGGCCCCATCATCCCGCCCTCGGGGGCGATGATCGTCTACGCCTTCATGGCCGGTCCCACGGTGTCGGTAGGCGGCATGTTCATGGCCGGCATCGTGCCGGGCATCATCCTGGTCATTTCGATGATGGCCTTGTGCTCCATCATCGCCATCCGTCGCAATTACCCGACCACCGGCGAGGCGTTTTCATGGCGGCGCATATTCGCCGAACTCAAACGTTCCATCGTCATTTTCATGATGCCGGTGGTGGTGATTGGCGGCATTGTCGGTGGCGCCTTTACCGCCACAGAAGGCTCGGCCATCGCCGTGATCTACGCCCTGGGCATAGGCTTTTTCGTCACCCGGCGCCTGAAAATTGCCGACCTGCCCGAAGCGATGATACGCACCGCCATCACCTCGGCGGTGGTCGGCGCGATGATCGCCTTCGCCTCGGCGGTGACCTTCATGCTCACCGTGGACATGCTGCCGGGCAAGCTGGCCGAACTGCTGCGCTCGCTTACCTCCAGCCCCATAGGCTTTAACCTCATTGTCGCGGCGGCGCTGTTCATCGTCGGCATGTTCCTCGAATCGAACGCCGCCTACATCATGCTGGTGCCGCTGCTGCACCCCATTGCGCTGTCCTACGGCATCGACCCGCTGCACTTCGGCTTCTTGTTTGTGTTCAACCTGGTCATAGGCATGCTCACGCCTCCGGTGGGGGTGGTGCTGTTCGTGCTGTGCGGCATTGCCGGCATCAAGATGGGCGAACTGGTCAAGCACGTCTGGCCGTTCATCGCCGTGATGTACGCCCTGCTGCTGGTCTGCATGTTCTACCCGCCGCTGGTGCTGACAGTGCCGCGCCTGCTCGGTTACTAGGGAAACACCGGGCAAGTCCCTGCTTCGTCGTTCCCCAAGCCTTCCCGCATTACCCGTCACACGCATTACAATCCACCCATGTCCTCCCATCCGCGCGACGCCCTTGCCGCGCACCGCATTTTCATCGGCACCATCACCCCCTCGGGCAACACCATTGTCGAGCGGGTGACCCTCGCCGTACTGCGCGACTTTCCCGAAGTGTCGGCGCATTTTTCGCGCACACCGGTGTTTGGCGACCGTGACGCCTTCCCCGACAGCTATGACTTTGAGGGCATGCTTGCCGCCGCGCGCCTGCTCGCCCACGCTTCGCCCGACGTGCTGGTCTGGAACGGCAGCAAGGGCGGCAGTGTCGATTTCGCCCTCGACCACGAACTGGTGGCCAGAATCAAGGACGCCACCGGGCTTGCCTGCACCACCTCGGTACTCGCCCTCGATGAAGTGCTCAAGGCCGCCGGGGTAAGGCGTTTTGCACTGGTGTCACCTTACGACGCCATCTACCAGCAAAAAGTCATCAAGACCTTTGCCCGCGCCGGTTACGACTGCGTCGCCGAGGCGCACTCCGACCTGCGCGACAACCTGTCCTTCGCGAAGGTGCCGGCCGCGGACATCGCCACCATGCTGCGCAAGGTCGCCGCGGCAAAGCCCGAGGTGATCGTCACTTTTTGCACCAACTTCCCCGCGGCGACCGTGGTGGCGGACATGGAAGCCGAACTCGGACTGCCCATTTTCGACTCGACGCTGTTGCCTATCTGGAAAGGCCTGAAAATGGCCGGTGTCGATACCCGGCGCGGCCGCGTCTGGGGAAGCCTGTTTGAGCACTGACGCGCAATGACCGCCGACCTCGTCATCCGCAACGCCCGCGTGTTCACCATGGACGCCGCTGGCCGCGATTTGCCGCGCGCCGATATTGTTGTCGACAAAGGCCGTATTACCGCCGTCGGGCCGGACACCGGCGCGGCGATTCAGGCGAAGCGTGTCATCGACGCCGCCGGCATGCTCGCCCTGCCCGGCCTGATCAACGCGCATTTTCATTCGCCCGGCAACCTGATGAAAGGCAGCCTCCCCGGCCTGCCGCTGGAATTGTTCATGCTCTACGAGGTTCCACCACTGGCGGACGCGGCGGACGCATCACGCGTGGCCTATGTGCGCACCATACTCGGCGCCATCGAAATGCTCGAGCGCGGCATCACCTGCGTGCACGACGACGCCTTTCATGTGCCCGTCGCCACGCGCGAGGGCGTGGACGCCATCATGCAGGCCTACTCGGACGCCGGTATGCGCGCCACCGTGGCCATAGACCAACCCAATATCGTCGAGTACGACAAATATCCCTTTCTCAAGGACTTGCTGCCCGAGGCCGAGCGTCGCGCCATGGACGCGGCGCCGCGCCAGAGCGGCGAAGAGTTGCTGGCGCTGTACGAACACCTGATCACGCGCTGGCATGGCAAAGCGGATGGGCGCCTCTCGGCCGCAGTGTCCTGCTCGGCGCCGCAGCGTGTCACCGTGGAATATTTTCGCGGCCTGTCCGGACTGAGCAGGCGCCACAAGATCCCGTTCAATATCCACATCCTCGAGACCAAGCTGCAGCGCGTGCTGGGCGAGGACCGGTTCGGCAAGTCGCTGGTGCGTTACGTACACGAACTGGGCTTGCTGGACGAGAACATGATGGTGATACACGCCATCTGGGTCGATGACGAGGACATCAGCTTGCTCGCCGCATCCGGCTGCACCGTCGCGCACAACCCGGTGTGCAACCTGCGCCTGGGCAGCGGCGTGATGCCTTTTTACAAGATGCGCGCCGCCGGTGTGCCCTTATGCCTTGGCAGCGACGAAGCCACGGTCGATGACACCACCAACATCTGGCTGGTGGCCAAGGCCGCGGCGCTGCTGCATACCATCGGAACACCCGAATACCGCGACTGGCCGGGGGCGACGGAAATCCTCGGCATGCTGTTTCACGGCGGCGCCCGCGCGCTGCGCCAGGCAGACACCCTCGGCCGCGTTGCGCCCGGCTGCGCCGCCGACATCATCCTGCTCGACTTTGACACCGCAGCCTTCACCCCGCTCAACGACCTCGCGCGCCAGTTGGTGTACTGCGAGGACGGCAGCTCGGTGCGCACGGTGATCGTCAACGGCCGGATCGTCTGCGAGGAAGGTAAAATTATCACCGTGGATGCAAAAGCCCTGCGCGCGGAGGCGCGTGACATCGTCGCCGCCACCAAAGCGCAGACCGACAAGGCGCGCGCACAGGCGGCGCGCCTCGAGCCGTATTACCGCGAAATGCTGCTGCGCGCCGCGGCACGCGATGTCGGCTTTACCCGCTGGCTGCCGCAGGGCGATCCGGACTACGGCAACTAGAATCACCTTTCACCTTTCACCTTTCACCTTTCGCCCCTCACCCTTCACCTTCGCAAAGAACCACACCATGAAACGCACCCTGTTAGGCATGCTCACCCCTTCCTCCAACACCGTGCTCGAACCGGTGACCACCGCCATGGTCTCGGGCGTGCCCGGCGCCAGCGCGCATTTTGGCCGCTTTCGCGTCACCGAAATCGCGCTGTCCAAACAGGCGCTGGCGCAGTTCGATAACAGCGAGATCCTGCGCGCCGCCGAGCTGCTGTCACACGCCAAGGTCGGCTCCATCGGCTGGAACGGCACCTCCTCGGGCTGGCTGGGCTTTGCCGCCGATGAAAAGCTCTGTACCGACATCACCGCAGCCACCGGCATCCCGGCCTGTACCTCGGTGCTGGCCCTGAACGAAATCTTCAAGCTCACCAATGTCACAAAATTCGGCCTGGTGACGCCTTACACCGACGACGTACAGGCCGCGATCATTGCCAATTACGCCAAGTCGGGCTTTGAATGTGTCGCCGAGCGCCACTTGCAGCGCCGCGACAATTTCAGTTTTTCCGAGGTGACCGACGAGCAGATCCGCGAGATGACACGCGAAGTGGCCAAATCCAAACCGCAGGCGATCAGCATTTTTTGCACCAACCTGCGCGGTGCGCCGCTGGTCGAAGAACTGGAAAAAGAAACGGGCATCCCGATCTACGACACCATTTCCACCGTGGTATGGAAGGGCCTGCGCCAGTGCGGAGTTGACCCGAAACTGGTAAAGGGCTGGGGACGACTGTTCCGCGAGGTGGCCTAGGGACGGGGGGAACCTGCCAAAGCCCCGCCGGGCGTTTTCCGCGCCCGGCGAAGCGACTCAGGTCTTGCGAATGACCCCGCAGGCGACGCGCGCCCCTGAATTGCCCGTAGGCTGGGTTTTGAAGTCATCCGGGTCCTTGTGCACGATCAGACCCTTGCCGACGATGTCGGCCGGACCGCTGCCTATGGTCATGACATCGAGTTCCACAGTCAGCGTAGCGTTGCCGCTGGCATCGGCGACCAGCATGGGCATGTCGCCGGCGTGACGCATGGCGGTCGATGTATGCGCATGCGGCTGGCCCGTCGGGTTGAAATGGCCACCCGTACTCATGCCGTCTCCGGAACTGCAGTCGCCTTTTTCATGGATGTGGAAGCCGTGGCTGCCGGGCGTCAGGCCGGAAACGCGCGCGGTGACCAGCACCTTGCCGTTTTTAGGTGTGAAATTCACCGTGCCGCTGGCGGTGTTGCCCCTGGTTGCGACCAGGTCGGCGGTGGCGGCGGGCTGGTCGCCCATCATGCCAGCGCAACCCGCAATAAACAAGCTTGTAACAGCTACTGCGATCACTCTACGCATGGCGCTCTCCGTTCCGGAAAAGTTAAAGGGTAAGGCGTTCTTAAGAGGATCGCCGATTTGTCGCCGCTCAACTTGTCACGCAGCTGCTGCATGTTGTCGGCAGGCTTGGCCGCAGCATTGGGCGAAAAAGCGGGCGCTTGCGCAAAAGCCGGCAGCGCGGTCAGCGCTGCGGCCAGTATCAGTATGTTTCGCATGCCGGTCATGTTGATTGCCTTCCAGATCGGTTGAGCGGATGCGGCTATTCTACAGTGCGCCGGGGCCTCGGAACACGGCCTTACCGCCTGAACACGGTAAAAACTCCATGAGGCAACCGACTGGAGAGCCGCACCAGATGGGGCTCTCCAGCTTATTGCCCTATGCGTCCGGCGCAGGAAAGGTGTTGCGCCAGTGCTCGGCGATGTCGATGCGCCGGCACACCCAGACCTTGTCGTGCGACTGCACGTGGTCAAGAAAGCGCTGCAGGCCGCGCAAGCGGCCGGGTTTGCCAAGGATGCGGCAGTGCATGCCTATGGACATCATTTTCGGCCGCTGCTCGCCCTCGGCGTAGAGCACGTCGAAGCTGTCCTTGAGATAGGTGAAAAAATGGTCCGCCGTGTTAAAACCCTGCGGCGCGGCAAAACGCATGTCGTTGGCGTCGAGGCTATAGGGAACGACAAGGCGCTGCTCGGTGCTGCCGTCGGTCTTTTTCACCGGCATCCAGAACGGCAGGTCGTCGCCGTAATAATCGGAGTCGTAGGCAAAGCCGCCGTGCTCTGCTACGAGGCGGCGCGTGTTGGGGCTGTCGCGCCCGGTGTACCAGCCCAGCGGCCACTTGCCGCCGGTCATCAGGCGGATGATCTCGGTACCGACACGCATGTGCTTCTTCTCGGTTGCTTCGTCCATGTCCTGGTAGTGGATCCAGCGCCAGCCGTGGCCGGCGATTTCGTGGCCCAGTTCCATGAAGTGCGCAACCAGGTCCGGATTGCGCTCCAGCGCCATCGAGACGCCGAACACGGTCAGCGGCAGCTTGCGCTTCTCGAACTCGGCGAGGATGCGCCAGACACCGACGCGCGAGCCGTATTCATACATCGACTCCATGCTCATATGACGCTCGGGGAAGGACTGCGCGCCGATGATCTCCGAGAGGAATGTCTCGGAGCCGGCGTCCCCGTGCAGCACGTTGTTCTCGCTGCCCTCCTCATAATTGAGCACAAACTGCACGGCGATGCGCGCGCCTTGCGGCCATTGCGCGTGCGGCGGGTTGCGGCCGTAGCCGATTAGGTCGCGCGGGTAGTCCTTGCTCATGATCCGGTGCCCAGCAAGTCAAGAAACGTCAGCGCGACGATTTCAGTGGCCTTGAACAAGTCGTCAAGCCTGAGTTTTTCGTCGGCGCGGTGGCCGTTGGCCTCGGTCAGGGTGCGCGGGCCGGCGCCGTAGAGCACGGTGGGCACCCCGGCGGCGCTGTAGTGGCGCGCATCGGTGTAAATCGGCACGCCCTGCGGCTTGATGTCCTCGCCGAGGATTTCGTAGGCGTTGGCGCGGATCGAGTCAACCAGGCGCTTTTGCCCCGGCATCGGCACAAAGGGGTGTGCCAGCAGGATGCGCCGCACCTCGCAGCGTATGCCCAGCCACTTGACCGCCGACTCCTTGATCTGCGCGATGAGCTCGCGCTCCACTTCCTCGGCGTTTTCGTCGGGGATGATGCGCCGGTCGATGCGGAACTTGACGTTGTCTGGCACGACGTTGGTGTTGATGCCGCCCTGGATGAGGCCGATCACCAGCGTCGGGCTGTCGATGCCCTCGACCTTGGATTTCATCGCGCGGTAGCCGCGACGCAGGCCGTAGAGGTCGGCCTGTATGCCGTTGGCCGCCTCCATGGCGTCGTCACCGGTATCCGGGCGCGCGGCGTGCGCCGACTTGCCGATGACCTCGACCTCGAGGTGCAGCGCGCCGTTGTGCGCGGTGGTGATGCCGTAGGAGAAGCCAGCCGATATGGCGTAATCGGGTTTGGAAATGCCCTGCTTGAGCAGCCACTCCGGGCCGATGGCACCGCCGGCTTCCTCGTCGTAGGTAAAGTGCAACTCCACCGCACCGTTGAGCTTTGCGCCGCAGGCCTTCAGGGCCGCGAGCGCGAAGGCGTAGGTGGCGAAATCGGACTTGGACACCGCCACGCCGCGGCCGTACATCACGCCATCGCGGATTTCGGCGCCGTAAGGATCGGTGGTCCAGCCCAGGCCCGGTGCGACGACGTCGCCGTGGGCGTTGCAGGCCACGGTAGGACCGTCGTTGCGGGTCGGGCCGTCGGAGCCGAAACGCTCGCGCACCACCAGGTTGGTGCACGACACCATGCCGTTAGCCTTGACCATGGCATCGGGCACGGCGTGTTGCTCCACCTTGAAGCCCATCGCCTCGAGCAGCGCGGTGGCGCGCACCGCGTGCGGCGCGCAATCGCCGGGCGGGTTGTCCGATGGCACCCTCACCAGTTCTGCCAGAAAACGCGTTTCCTCCTCGCGCCTTGCGGCGAGCAATTCGCGGATTTTCCTGCGTGCTTCGACTGCCATGTCAGGCGGGCCTCTTGAAATTTTCGATAAAGCGCAGCAGCACCCGCGCGCCCGCATCCACGTCGGCCAGGGTCACGCGTTCGGCCGGGTTGTGGCTGATGCCTTTTTCGCAGCGCACGAACAGCATCACGATATCGGCGATGTCGGCGATGGCCATGCCGTCGTGGCCGGCGCCCGAGGGCAGGCGGAACTGCGGCAGCCCTTCGGCGGCAATGGCCGCATCCATTTGCGCCATCATCCAGGGCGCGCTTGCCGCCACCGGGTTGTCCTGCAACGTCTCGAAGGCCACCGCAAGGCCGCGTGCCTTGCACAGGCGGGTGATTTCGGCGGTGATCTGCGCAACCGCGGCCAGGCGCAGTTCGTCGCGCGGCGCGCGAATGTCCAGGGTAAAGCGCACTTCACCGGGAATGACGTTGATCGCCCCGGGGAAAGCCTCGATGCGCCCGACCGTCGCCACCAGGTCGGGCTCGCCGCGGCCGATGCGCTCCACCGCGAGCACGCACTCGGCGGCGGCGGTGAGTGCGTCCTGGCGCAGGCGCATCGGCACCGTGCCCGCATGACCGGCAAAACCGGTGATGGTGACGCGCCGGCGGGAAAAACCGTTGATCGCCGTCACCGTGCCGACCGCGAGCCCCTCGGCTTCGAGCACCGGCCCCTGCTCGATGTGCAATTCGGCGTAGGCGAGTATTTCCTCGCGCTTGCGCGCGGCGGCGGATAGGGTGTTGGCGTCAAAGCCGGCGTTATCGAGCGCCTCACGCATGCTGATGCCGGCGCGGTCCTTGGTGGCGAGCGCGGCCGGATCAAAGGTACCGGCGACGGCGCGGCTGCCCAGCAGCGTGGCGCCAAAGCGCACCCCCTCCTCGTCCGAGAAGCCGACCACCTCGATGGCGAAGGGCAGGCGCCGCCCGGCGGCGTTGAGCACGCGCACGCACTCGATGGCACTGACCACGCCAAGCGGGCCGTCGTACTTGCCGGCGTCGCGCACCGTATCAAGGTGGGATCCGAGCATCAGGCAGGGCAGTCCGGGATTGTCGCCCTCGTAGCGGCCGACAACATTGCCGATGGCGTCGATGCGCGCCTGCATGCCCGCTTCGCGCATCCAGTGCAGGGCGAGCTGGCTGGCCGCAGCCTGTTCCTTGGACAAAAATATGCGCGTCAGCGCGCCCGGCTGCTCGCTGCAGCGGGCGAGTTCCTCGCAGTGGTCCCAGATGTGTTGCGCGGATAGCGCAGCTGAAGAAAGCGTTGTCATGGGTCTAAGGTTAGCCTATTCGACCGTGTTTGCTCAATCACCGCTTCATGCGTCCCTGACCGCCCCTTCGGCTTGACTGGCTGCACACCGTCGATTATCGTCCAAGCATGCTCCCGCACCGTGCAAGAAGCCCCTTTCCCCCTTGCCCTGAATCCGCATGCCAAGCCTGAAAGCGCTCGGCCAGATGGCCCCCGAGGCCTTCGTCGCGCAACTGGGCGGGGTGTTCGAACATTCCCCCTGGGTGGCCGAACGGGCGGCCAAGGCGCGGCCCTTCGACAGCATCGCCGCGCTGCACGCGCGCATGGTGCTGGCGGTCAAGAATGCCAGCCGTGATGAACAGCTCAAACTGCTGCGCGCGCACCCGGAACTGGCCGGCAAGGAGGCGCAAACCGGCACACTCACCGATGACTCGACACGCGAACAGCGCGGCGCCGGCCTGACCAACCTTGACGCGGCTGAAAAAGCGCAAATCAGCCGTCTCAATGCCGACTACCGCGCCAAGCACGGCTTTCCCTTTATCATTGCGGTGCGCAATTACACCCGGACGCAGATATTCTCCGAGTTTGCGCGCCGCCTTGCCAATGACCCGGAAACCGAAATGTTGGCCTGCCTGGAACAAGTGTTCACGATTACGCGCTTACGCCTTGAAGCCATGATTACGGACTAATGAGCGTTCCAGTATGAATAACAGTCAGAACGCTCACCCCCTCTCCCCGGCCCTCTCCCGGAGGGCGAGGGTGAGAATGGCACTGCTTCGCTCCCGCGAAACAGTGAATGTTCAATAGGACTTCTATGGGCCGCCTTTCCACGCACGTTCTTGACACCGCCTCGGGCCGCCCCGCCGCCGGCATGCGCATTGATTTTTCGGTCCTCGATGGCGACCGCTGGCACCTGGTCAGGACCCTGCGCACCAACGCCGACGGCCGTACCGATGAACCGCTGCTCACCGCCGAGGCCATGGCGAGGGGCGAATACAAGATCGAGTTCCATGTCGCCGATTATTTCCGCGCCCAGGGGACGAGCCTGCCCGAACCGGCATTCCTCGACCGTGTGCCGCTGCGCTTTGGCATCGCCGATGCCGCCGCGCATTACCATGTTCCGCTGTTATGCTCGCCGTGGAGTTATTCGACTTATCGCGGCAGTTGAACCGCAACACCACAATAAAAAAATGTGCCAAAGGAGTTTATTGCCATAACTGAATCAGGGAGTCTTGCCATGAAACGCCGTTCAATCCTTGCCGCATTAAGCTGTCTTGCCCTCACTCCGGTGCTGGCGCCGGGCCTCGCCTATGCACAGACCCAGGCCTGGCCGACCAAGCCGATCCGCCTCATCGTCACCTTTGCGCCCGGCGGCTCGTCCGACATCGTCGCCCGGCTCATCGCCGGCCCGCTGCAGGAAAAGCTCGGCCAGCCGGTGATCGTCGACAACAAGCCCGGCGGCGGCGCCACCATAGGCGCGTCCGAGACGGTGCGCGCCGCGCCCGACGGCTACACGCTGATGCTCTCCAACAGCGCACCGATCAGCATCTCGCCCTTCATGTTCGCCAAGCTGCCCTACGATCCGATGAAGGACTTTACCCATATCAGCTATATCGGCTCGGTCGCCAACGTGTTCGTCCTCAATCCCAAGGTGCCGGCGAAGAATTTCGCCGAGATGATCACCTGGATCAAGGCCCAGCCCAATCCGGTCAACTACGGCTCGGGCGGCATCGGCTCGATCGGCCACATCGTCGGCGAGATGATGAAAAAGGCTCATTTAGCGAATAATGTTGTTGAACTCATGCTCTGACCGCCAGAGCGAGCAACCTTGCGGGATCGGGGCTGAAGCGGGGCGACCGGTCGAGAACTCTAAACCATCCGAGGTAGTTGGTGAGGTATTTCGTGGCAACACCCTTGAAGCGGACCATCCATGCGCGCAGGCGCGAACAAAAGGCATTGACGTTCTGCACATGCCAAG
>CAMAWC010000085.1 GCA_945861875.1 Bordetella parapertussis | reverse complement strand
TGAGGAGGGGAATCATGCAAGGAAGAACCGCCTGCCTGCTGGCAATGCTCGCCGCGCTCGCGCTCGCACCGGTTGTGCAGGCACAGGACTATCCGACACGGCCGATCAAGATCATCCAGGGCTTCGCGCCCGGCGGTAACGCCGATTCGATTGCGCGGCTGCTCGGCCAGGAAATGTCCAGGAGCCTCGGCCAGCCGGTCATTGTCGAGACCAAGGCCGGTGCCGGAGGCAATATCGCCGCCGAGGCGGTGGCGCGGGCGGCGCCCGATGGCTACACCCTTTTGCTCGCGGTGGGCGGGCACACGGTATCGGGTGCGCTATACCAGACGCTGGGCTACAAGTCGGTGGAGGGCTTTGAGTGGATTTCCACCGCCACGGTGTTTCCGTTTGTACTGAGCGTGAGGAGCGATTCGCCGCAGCAAAACGTGGCCGAACTTTTGGCCGCCGCGCGCGCCAAGCCCGACGGTGTGAGCTATGGCTCGGCCGGCATCGGCTCGACCCAGCACCTCACCGGCGCCTTGCTGGCGAGCGTGACCGGAACGCAGTTACTGCATGTGCCCTACAAGGGCGACGCCGGCGCGCTCACCGCCTTGCTTGCGGGTGATGTGAATTTTGTCATTGCGCCGGGAACCGCCACCTTGCCGCATGTCAGGGGTGGCCGCCTCAAGGCCATTGCCGTCAGCGGTGCCACACGCTGGCCGGGACTGCCGGACGTGCCGACGGTGCAGGAAGCGGGCGTTCCCGGATTCGACGTCAGTTCCTGGGCCGGGCTTGCCACCACGGCAGGCACCCCGCGCGCGATTGTCGAGCGCCTTAACGCCGAAGTGCTCAAGGCCTTGCAAGTGCCCGAAGTGCGCGCCCGGCTGGAGGGCTTTGGCGGCGAGGTGCGTGGCAGCACGCCCGAGGAAATGCGCCAGCGCATTGCCAGCGAGGTGCAGCGCTGGTCAAAGGTTATCGCCGAGGCGGGGATTCCGAAGCAGTGATGTGAGGGCGCGACGGCTTGGTCGCGCTGCGACGCCAACCCCGGATGCGGGTCAGCGTGCGTAAGCTGCCGTAACGCTCAGGCGGCTGCGCTCTTTTTTGCCGCTGTGCCGGCCGCTTTGGGCGCTTCGTTCGCGGCTTTTTTCGCCAGCCGGGCTGCGCGGGCGAGTTCTTTTGTGTGTTTTTGCTTGATGCGGCGAGTCTTGAGCATGAGTGCGTGTTGCATTTGAATCTCCAGATTTGTCGTTTACCCCGCCATTTTGAGGCATTTCGGGCCCGCAGCCCAGCTATTTATCGCGCAATTTGCCCGATAAATAGCTGGAAAGGCGCGCCAGTCGGGCATTTGCGGTCGATGAGCGGTCCCGGCATGCCCCGTCGGGCCGCCGGACACCGCCGATCGCCGGTAAGTCGGCGGCATTTCAGCCGAGAAAATAGTGCGGTATCCAGGCGGCGAGATCGGCCCAGAACACGACCATAAGCAATACCGCCACTTCGGCGATGATGAATGCCCAGCAGTAGCGGATGGTCTCGTTATAGGTGCAGCCGGCGATGCTGGTGGCAACAAAAAGCAGCACCGCGACGGGCGGTGTGGTCGAGCCGATCTGCGTCGCCATCACCATCATCAAACCAAGCTGGAATTCGTCGATGCCGAAGTTGCGGCCGATAACCACCGCCACCGGGATCATGATGATCAGGATCGCCATCGAATCGACGAACATCGTCAGCACCAGCATGATGCCCATCAGCAGCAGCATGACCCCGGTTTTGGTGCCGGTGACGTGCGTAATACCCGCCAGGACCAGGTCGTTGAAGTTCAGGTAGGCGAGCAGCCAGCCGAGGGCGCCGGCCACGCCGATGATGCCCGACACCATGGCCGTGGTGACCGCGGCGCGGATGAAGATATTCGGCAGGTCGCGCAGCTTGATGATGCGGTAGACGAAGAATCCAATGAAGAACCCGTAGAAGCAGGCCACCACGCCCGCCTCGGTCGCGGTGAACGCGCCGGTCAGGATGCCGCCGACCACCAGGATGGGCGCGAGCAGTGCCGGCCACACGTTTATGGTGGCGCGGACCACGTTGGCCATCACGAATTTTCCGCTGGTGCGCCGCAGCTCCGGGAAGGCCGGCGAGAACGAGTAGATGTAGATCACGACCATCAGTCCGATGCCGATCAGGATGCCCGGCACGATGCCGCCGAGGAACAGCCCGCCGATGGACACGTTGGCCATGGAGCCGTACACGATCATGGTCATTGACGGCGGGATGATCGCGCCGATGGTGCCGGCGCAGGCGACCAGAGCCGCGGCGAAGCCCGGCTTGTAGCCGCGGTGTTTCATGGCGGGCACCAGGATCGAGCCGATGGCGGAGGTATCCGCCACCGACGAGCCGGAGACGCCCGCAAACACCATGCTCGACACCACCGATGCATGGCCGAGGCCGGCACGCCAGTGTCCCACCACCGCCTCGGCGAACTCGACCAGGCGCTTGGAAATGCCGCCCGCCGACACCAGTTCGCCGGCCAGGATGAAGTACGGCAGCGCAAGCAGACTGAAGTTGTCGAGCATCGCGAACATCTTTTGCGGGAACAGCGCCGGCACCAGGCCCGGGTCGCTCAGGATGCCGAACAGCCCGACGATGCCCATCACCAGCAGGATAGGCACGCCCAGCGTGATGAGCGCGAGCAGCAGCGCAAACAGGATGACCAGCATCATGTCAGTGTCCCCCGCCCAGGTCTTCGGGCGCCGGCTCCCGCCAGCCAAAGTGCGTCGCGATGCGCCTCAGCGCCACGAAGCCGAGGTATACCGCACCCAGCACCATGCCCGAATACACCCAGTGCATCGGCAGCCCGAGGCCCGGGCTGTCCTGATTGCGCGCCACCACCATGATGGCCTGCGTGTAGTAGCCGATCGACACGGCGAGCACGAGCCACAGGACCTCGGTGACCAAGGCCACCGCGCGCTGCGACCAGCCGGGCAGCATCCGCAGCAGCATGTCCATGCCCAGGTGTGCGCCGCGACGGTAGGCCACCGGCACGGCGAGCATTACCATCCAGATGTGGCCGAACTTCTGGAACTCCTCGCTCCAGGACAGCGGCAGGCCGAGCACGAATCGGTTGAACACCTGCAGGCCGCCCACCAGCGTGAATGCAAGGAACATGAGGAACAGCATGTACTCGACCGAACGGTCGACCGAGCGGAACAGGTTGCGGATCATCGGACCCCCGTGAAGGCCGCCGGCGCGTCAAGGCGCGCCGGCGGGGAAAGGCGCTTACTTGGTTTCGCGGATGATCTTTAGCAGGTCTTCGGCGTTGATGTTCTTGGCCAGTTGATCCTGCAAGGGCCCGGCCGCCTTGAGGAAGACGGTCTTGTCGATTTTGTTGACGACCATGCCTTTGGCCTTGAGTTTTTCCATCGATTCGGCGTCGCGCTGGACCGAAAGGCTGCGATTGACGTCCTGCGCCAGTTTCGCCGCCGCCGCGACCACCTGCTTTTCCTTATCGGTATAGCTGTCCCACTCTTTCTTGGACATCACGGTGGCGGTCGGCCCGAACAGGTGCTCGGTTAGCGTGATGTATTTCGCCACCTCGTAGTACTTGCCGGTGAAGACCACCGCCGAGGAGTGCTCGAAGCCGTCAAGCACACCCGTCTGCAGCGAGGTGTACACCTCGCCGAAGGCCATCGGCGTCGCGCTCGCTCCCATCGCGTTGAGCGCGGCCACGTAGGTCGGCGTCTGGATGGTGCGGATCTTCAGCCCCTTCAGGTCCGCCGGCGTTTTGACTTCCTTTTTGGTGGTGACGACGTTGCGGTAGCCCCAGCTGTCCTGCCAGCCGAGGATCTTCAGGCCGAGCTTTTCGTGCTCCGCCGCGAGGGTTTCACCGACCTTCCCGTCGAGCACCTTGTGCGCGTGGTCATAATTGCGCCACATGAAGGGCAGGTCGAGCACGCCCATGCGCTTGTTGAAATTATTGTGGATGGCCGTCCCGCCGACATGAATGGTCGCCCCGGCGCCCAGTTGCATGCCCTCGACCACCGCACGCTCCTCCCCAAGCCCGTTGGCCGGATAGATGCGCGCTTCGAGTGTGTCTGAATTGCTGTTGATGTAGCCGGCAATGATCCAGGACACCATGTGATTGTCGTTCGCGACGTCTGCGGCGGTGGCATGGGATATTTTGACCTGCTTTTTTGCCTGTCCTGTCGCCACCAACGGCAACGACAAGCCCAACACCACCGTCAAAACGGCGATCTGGTGGAAAACGTTTCTGGCATTCATGGACGAGCCTCCTTGGTTTAGTGCTTGTTTTATGCCGGGATTTTGTTCGCAGGCCCGTACGTTACCCGCGACTTACCCGGTCGTGCTGAGTTTTTGCCGCGCTCGCCGTGACTGGCGCAGTTCTTGTTGCCGGACATGGTATGTGCAGGGGCGTTCTTAATCAAGCGCAAAGCAGAGGTCTGACGTCTTACATCCTGCTCGTTCACGGCGAGGGTGCATAAAAAAGCCCCAAGCCATAAATGGCATGGGGCTTTCGTTGTTACCGCCGAAACGCGGTCAGGGCTTTTTGCCCACCGTGGTGTAAAGCTCGTCCAGGGGCACGACGCGTCCGTGCAGCGGCAGGATGCGGTCGACAGACAACTTCAGGCGCTCGATGTTGCTCACCAGCGTGAGGTTGTTGGCGTTGGGCGTCGCCGGCGGCTTGGCGCCGGGCGGCAGCGGCGTGTAGACGTCGGCTTCGACCAGCAGTTTTTCCTTGGGCAGGTAGACCATCAGGAAGGTGTCGTTGTGGTCGCCGCCGGTGATGCGATGAATTTCCAGGGCGCGCGTGCCGTCGTTCATGACCATCTTCTCGCCGACGCCCATGACCTTCGCTTTCTTGCCCGACTTGGCCAGCATGTCCGGGTTGATGGTGCTTTTCGCCGCCAGGTTCTTTTCGAAATAAGCCTTGTTGCCGGCCTGGGTGACGATGGTGGCGCCCGCGGCGGCTGCGGTGCGTATGCCGCCCGCGTGGTCAAAGTGGTTGTGCGAATTGATGACAAAGCGGATCGGTTTGCCGGGCGCGAGCTTTTTCACCTGCTCGATCACCGGCGCGCTGCGCCCGTCGTTGAGCGGTGCCTCGACCAGCACCAGGTGGTCCTTCATTTCGATGGCGACGCTGTTGTGCGACCCGCCGGCGATGAACCAGACGCCCTCGGTCACCTTGTCGGTTGTGACACGCTCGGTGGCGCTGGCCACGGCGTCGAGCACCTGGATGTCGGCCGGCGCATTGGGCTGCACTTCCTTGACGATGACTTCGAGCGTCGGATGGCCGCCTTGCGACTGGCTGATGCGGCCGGGGAACTTTATGCCGCCGCTGTCGCGGTATTCGCTGTACGTCACCACCGCCGCCACTTCGCCGAGCACCGGGTCGGGCAGGCGTGACTCGACGCGCTCAACCAAAAATGCATCGTTGATGTACGCGGTCGCCGTCAGGCGGCCCGGTTCGGTGAATTTCACCGCGGCCAGGGATTTGCCGCCCTTGGTTTCAAACGTCAAAGTGCCCTTGTTTCTTATCGCCGCCTTGATCACGCCGTGCGGGGTGATCCACAACTGGTGCACGCGGTCGGCGACAAAGCGCGGTCCGGGCTGCGGGTTGGCGCCGGCCATGTTCCAGGCCACGCCGCCGCTGACAAACTGGTCGTTGCGTTGCTGCCCGGCGAGCGGATAGCCGCCGCCGCCCTTGGGTTCGGCGCGGCTGAGGGTGATTTCCTCGCGCATCGAGGCGGTGTCGTAATTAATGGTGCGGATCTGGCTGTGCACGTTGATCTTGGGCCAGGGCTGGCCGGGCACAAAGGCCTGGCCGAAGGTGTAACCGGTGCCCTCGGCGACATAGCGCAGCGTTTTCGGGTCGCCCATCGTGGCGGCGGCACGCTTGAGCACCGCCGTGGCGTCCTCGGCCAGGACCACGCCAGGAACCACGAAAGTCGCGGTGGCCAGTGCGGCGCAGGACAGGCCGACACGTGTAAATAAGGATTTGCTGAACATGACTCCTCCTTTATCAGGCCCGGCCTGCTGGCAGGGCAGTTGGTCAACACCTGTCGCCGTGCATTCTATTCCCGCGGCGCGGAAATAAGCTACGCGCCAATGCGGTCAGGCTTAAGCCGGGTCGGCGGCGAGCGGCACGCGAATGGTTTTTTTGCGCCCCAGCGCGGCGTTTTCGCGAAACTGCGTTTCCCAGTAGCCGACATCGGTGGGGCCGGGCGGGGTGCCCGCCGCCGCCGGGGCCTTGGCGCAAATGGCCAGGCCCTCTTCAGTGAGGCGGTAGGTCATGCCGGTGCCCTGCAGCCAGCGCTGTTTTTTCCAGTAGTCGATGGCGCGCCCCTTGATGAGGAAATCAACCAGGTTACGCTGCATGTCTACGGGCGCGAGCGGCGCATCGCTGGGCACCGCACCCGACTGCGCCACACGAAAGGCGGCGATGGTATAGGCGCGGATCTCGGCCTGCTTTTCCGGAAAATCCTCGGGGGCGTAAAACTTTACGGGTTGGGTGAGCATTGGTGGGCTGTTCAAGATAAGGCTTGTAATGCGGAGGGCCATTCTATTCCTTCAGCGGCAACCCGTGGCCTGTTGCATTATCATCGCGAAACTATCACGCAAACGCATCGTCATCTCTGCACTCTGTTGTCATCCCCGCGCAAGCGGGGATCCAGTGACGTCGGGTTTAAAGTCAAAAGTCGCTGGATTCCCGCTTTCGCGGGAATGACGGCATAAGCCAATCTTTGCCTCTAACACGCATACAAAATATTCAAGGATTCCATTCATGTCTGATTCAACCAAGCTTGTCACTGACTACCTCGACTCGCTGCGCCCGTCCAAAGGCGGCAGGCCGACGCCGCGCGCGGAGCTGCTCACCGAAGATGCGATTTTCCAGACCCTGGGCAAACTCGACGGCCGTGACGCCGTGATCGAGCGCATGAGCAATGACGGACTCGGCGCGGTTTATCGCACCATGCAGTGGGAAGCCCCGGCCATGGACGGCGCCGATGTGCGCATTACCGGACGCATGCCGGCGGGTGGCGGGGTGATCATCACCTTTCGTATCAAGGACGGCCGCATCAGTGCGGTGCTGCAACAACCCTTGCCCGGCGCGCCGGTGCCGGCCACGCCGATCAAGATCACCGCCGAGATTCGCGAAATGGTGAAAAACGCCCAGACGGACGGCTTTCCCATGGCCGTGGCGCACGTGGACCCGAGCGGCCAGCCCATCATTTCGTTTCGCGGTTCGACCCAGGTGTTCAGCGACACGCAACTCGCCATCTGGGTGCGCAATTCCGACGGCAACTTCCTCAACTCGGTCAAGGCCAATCCCAAGCTCGCGCTGATGTACCGCAACGGCAAGACGCGCGCCCTTTACCAGTTCCAGGGCCGCGCCCGCATTTCCACCGACGAAGCTGCACGCGAGCAGATTTTTTCCAACATGAACCAAAGCGAGCGCAACCACGACTACGCGCGCACCGGTATCGCCCTCATCATCGACCTTGAGCGCATCGAAGGCTGGGCCGGCATGAGCCCGGACGGGCAGGTGGGCAAGGTGCGCATGCTGCGTGACGCGGGCTGAGTACGGGCGCGGACTACTTTTGCCGAAAATACCTGGAGACCAAATGAAAACAACTTTATCCGCGCTTTGCCTTGCGGTGCTGCTTACCGGATTTACGGCAGCGACCCGCGCCGCCCCGGTAGAACCGGTAATGTCACTCGCCAGCAAGGAAAAATCCCCGCTGCTCGACACCCTCAAGGACCTCGTCTCCATCGAATCGGGCAGCGGCGACCGTGAGGGCCTGGATAAAATCGCCAGCCTGATCGCGGCGCGCCTGCAGGCCCTTGGCGGCAAGGTCGAGCAAATCGAGGCGGGCGCCGACACCTACCGCATGTTCGACACGCCCAAGCAAATCGGCAAGGTGGTGCTGGCGCGCTTTGCCGGCACCGGTAGCAAAAAAATCCTGCTCATCGCGCACATGGACACGGTGTACCTGCGCGGCATGCTGGCGCAGCAACCGTTTCGCATTGAGGGCAATCGCGCCTATGGCCTCGGCATCTCCGATGACAAGCACGGCATCGCGGTCATCCTGCACACCCTTGCCATGCTCAGGCAGATGAATTTCCGCGACTACGGCGAAATCACCGTGATGATTAACGGCGACGAGGAAATCAGCTCGCCCGCCTCGCGCGGCCTGCTTACCAAGCTTGGCGCCGAGGCTGATGCGGTGTTTTCCTTCGAGTCCACGCCCGCCGCATCGGATCGCCTCGCACTGGTGACCGCCGGCATCGGCGCGTTCATCCTCAAGGTCGAGGGCCGCGCGTCGCACGCTGGTAGTGCGCCCGAGCAGGGTCGCAACGCCCTCTACGAACTGGCGCACCAGATCATGCAGACGCGCGATCTCTCTGACCCGGCCATCGGACTCAAGATGAACTGGACTGTCGCCAGCGCCGGCACCAATCGCAATGTCATCCCGGCGGTGGCTTCGGCGTCGGCCGACGTCAGGGTGGCGCGTGTCGCCGACTATGACGGCATCGAACAAAAGGTGCGCGAGCGCATCAAGAAGCAGTTGATCCCGGACGTGAAGGTGACGCTGGATTTCGAGCGCCGCCGTCCGCCGCTCGAATTGCGCCCGCCGTCGTTGGCCCTGGCCACGTACGCCCAGAAAATCTACGCCGAACTTGGCCGACCGCTGTTGGTGAGCAACGTCGCCGTAGGCGGCGGTACCGATGCCGCCTTCGCCGGCCTCAAGGCCACGGGCCCGGTACTGGAGAGCATGGGCTTGCGCGGTTTCGGCTCGCATTCAAACGACGCCGAATACATCGAAATCGATTCAATCGAGCAACGCCTGTACCTCGCGACGCGCCTGATCATGGATTTCGCCCAGGGCAGGGATAAGTAATGGCCGTGCGCTTCATCGCCGTCCTCTCCGTCCTTTTGCTCGTATTCGCGCCGCCGGTCGTCGCGCAAACGCCGCACACCCACCAGCACAGCTTTGGCGACGCCGACAAGTGGGCCAAGGTGTTCGACGACCCGGAGCGCGATGCCTGGCAAATGCCGCACGAGGTGATACAGGCGCTGGCGATCAAGCCGGGCGCCGTGGTCGCCGACATCGGCGCGGGCACCGGCTACTTCGCGATGCGCCTCGCGCACATGCTGACTCTAAATGGCACGGGCAAGGGGCGCGTCTATGCCGTGGACCTCGAACCGGATATGGTGAAATACCTCGCCGGGCGCGCCAAAAAAGAGGGCCTGAAAAACCTTGTCGCCGTGCGGGGCGCGCACGATGACGCAAAACTGCCGGCCAAGGTGGACTTGGTGTTGCTGGTGGACGTGTATCACCACATCGACAAGCGCGAGGCCTATTTTGGCAAGCTCGCCGCCGCGCTCAAGCCCGGTGGCCGCATTGCCATCATCGACTTCAACGCCATCTCCAAAACCGGCCCGCCGCTGAGCCAGCGCATCAGCCCGGAGAAGGTAATGGCCGAAATGGCCGTGGCGGGCTACCGTCTTGCGCTGCACCACGATTTTTTGCCCAACCAATACTTTCTGGTATTCGAGCGTACCAAGTAAGGCAGTGCTGGCGGCGGCAATCAGGTCGCGTTAGACTCGTTGCCGGAACAATCCAAAACCAAGAGCACCCGCCGCAACAGGCGAGGGCGCCGGTCAAAACCAAAGTCCACCCGGAGGAAACACCATGGCAATGCCCCAAGCAGACTGCATCACCCACGCACTCGACCAGACCGCCTGCGATTGCAATTCTGTCGCAACTTTTGCCAACGGGCAGTTCGGTTCCCGTCGCGGCTTCATGCAGGCGCTGGGCGCCATCGGCGCAACCGCCGCCTTGCCCGCCTGCACCAGCATGGGCGGCGGCGGCTCATCCAGGCTCATCGACACCCACCACCACTTTTACCCGCCCGAGTACCAGAAGGCCTGGCTGGGCTGGGAGGCCGAGCGCAAGATTCCGCACTTTGCGACGCAGGTGGCTTGGACGGTGCAGGGCGCCTTGGCTGAAATGGACAAGGCTAATGTGCGCACCGGCATCCTGTCGCTCGCATCCACCCCCGGCCTGTGGTTCGACAAAGGCCCGGCCGAGGCGGTGAAAATGGCGCGCCTGTGCAACGAGTTCGGCGCCAAGATGGTGAAAGACCATCCCGGCCGCTTCGGCCTGTTTGCCACGCTGCCCATGGTGGACGTGAACGAGAGCCTGAAGGAAATCGCCTACGCCTTTGACGTGCTCAAGGCCGACGGCGTGGGCCTGCAGACCAACTACGGCGACGTCTGGCCGGGCGATGCCAAATTCAAGCCGGTGTTCGACGAGCTTAACCGGCGCAAGGCGATTGTGTACTTCCACCCGCTTGTCGCCGCCTGCTGCGGCCGTCTTTCGGTCGGCACCTTCCCGGCGGTGATCGAAGTGCCGCACGACACCACGCGCGCCGTGGTGAGCCTGCTGCTCTCGGGCACGCTCGCGCGCAACCGCGACATCAAATGGCTGTTCAGCCACGCCGGCGGCACCGTGCCGATGCTGGCCGGGCGCATGGAGTATTTTTTCAAGTTCCGTCCCGACGCCAAGACCATCGCCCCCGAAGGATTCGAGGCCGAGTTCCGCCGCCTTTACTACGACACCGCCAACGCCACCCATCCGTCGTCGATGGCCTCCCTGCTCAAGCTGGTGCCCGAGTCGCAAGTGGTCTACGGCAGCGACTACCCCTACGTGCCCATGGACACCCAGGCCGCGGCCTTGCGCAAGCTCGGGCTGCCGGATGCGACGGTGCAGGGCATAGAGAGCGGCAATGCGATCAGGATGGTGCCGCGTTTGAAAATGTAGATTCGCGCAGCATCAGCGTCGATAAAAAGGGACGGACTGCGGTTTGGCGGTAAAGAAATCGTCGTCTGCAGCTTTAATTTTATTGGTGGCATTACCTGGAAAGCCACGCCCAGCGCGGCTTTCCAGTCTGCGGCACTCGCGCGAGCATAAACCGCTTATTCAGCCTTGATGCCCGCCGCCTTGATCGCCGCAGCCCACTGCGTGATGTCTGCAGCGATGGTCTTGGCAAACTCGTCCGGCGAGGAGCCGTCCGGGTCGACGCCGATCTTGTCCAGCCGGTCGATCACCGCCGGTTCGCTCACCACTTTTTCACTTCCGCCGCGAGTTTGTTGACCACATCGCGAGGCGTGCCCGCCGGTGTGAGCAGGCCGTTCCAGGTGATGCTCTGGAAGCCCGGATAGGTTTCGGCGATGGCCGGCAGGCCGGGCAAATGCCCGATCGAGCCGTTGCCGCCGGATGAGTAGTTGATCTTGCCGGGGTTGGCCGTTGACAACATCGCCAAATTGAATCAGCCTGCAGCTTATAGATGAATGCCGTAAAACCGGGTCTCTCCCAAGTGCGATACGGAGTCCAAAATGCGAATTTTGAAATTATTTGTCGGCGTGCTTCTTGGGTGCTTGCTTAGCGGAGGGCTGATCAATGCGCAAGACTATCCGGTTAAAGGGGTCAGGTTAGTCGTCCCATACCCACCCGGTGGCGCTACCGACCTGATCGCGCGTGGCCTGGCGAAGTATCTTGCTGATAAATGGGGTAAGCCCGTTATTGTCGATAATCGAGGGGGAGCCGCCGGCATAATCGGTGCGGAAGCCGTTTCTCGAGCTGCGCCTGACGGATATACCTTAATGCTATCCGACAGCTCCCCGTTTGTGATTGCGCCGCACCTACAGGCAAACATGCCTTTCAATCCCCTGACAGCATTCGCGCCGATCACGATTGTCGCCAGGCAGTCTCAGGTGCTTGCAGTAGGAGAAAAAATCCCTGCGACCAACGTCAAAGAACTCGTCCTCTATTTGAAAGCGAATCCAGGAACCACGTATGGCTCTTTTGGCGAGGGTTCGACGAATCATGTTCTGACTGAAGAGTTCGCCAGGCTGACCGGCACTCAGCTTGTCCACATCCCGTATAAAGGGACTGGGGCAGTGATCCCCGATCTTCTGTCTGGGCGTATCGGGATATATTTTGGCTCGCTTGGTGTGCTGGAGCCGTACGAAAAGGCAGGCAAATTGAAACTTCTCGCGGTGACCAATGAAAAACGTCTTCCGTTCCGGCCTGACCTGCCAACGTTCAACGAATCAGACTTGCCGGGTTTAGTTGTCAGTCTATGGATGGGGCTGGTGGCTCCGGCTGGTACACCACCGGAAATTCTCGGCAAAATTCAGCGTGATGTCTCTGAGATCCTGTTGGATAGAACCTTTGTGGATCAGGTACTGTCTCCGCAAACCTTGATTCCTGGAGGCGATAGTCGAGAGGCGTTTGGTGCGCAGCTTAGGCAGGACACCGCGCGCTGGGGGGCTTTGGTTAAAGGCATCGGTTTGAAGCCGTAACATCGGCGAAACTTCAATAGGAGAAATACATGCTCGAGCGTTTTTACGTGACACCGAAGGACGGATATACCCGTAAAGGTTTCTACACACCTGTCGTAGTCGTTCGCACAAGCGAGCTCGTGCATATATACGTGGCTGGTAGAACGGCTCGATTAAAAAACGGGGAGGTTGCAGGCAAGGGGGATATGCGTGCCCAGATCCGGCTCACATGCGAAAATTTAGAGGCGGCGCTTCAATCCGTTGGTGCCACGCTCGCTGATGTCGTGCGTACTGAGACGTTCACGACAGATATGGACGAGTATTTTCGGCACGCTGATGAGCGTTTCAAATTTTTTAAAGAACCTTTGCCAACGAGTGCCATGCTCGGTGTAGCGCGATTATCAAAGCCCGATATGCTTGTCGAGATTGTAGTGGAAGCAGTAATGGAGCCAGACCGTCTCAAGATAGAACAGTAGGCCGCATAACCGCCGCTCATGAGAGTCCGCCGCCAAGCTAGCGCTTGAGCCCGAGAAACCGGGTCGCGTTTTGCCACAGGACCATGTCCTGCTCCGCTTCTGAAAAAAGGCCGCAGGTCTTGATCCAGTTCACGGCACCGCCCTCAATATCGCCGCTTCCCGGGTAATCGGTGCCGATGAGGATGTGATCCGCGCCGGCCCTTGCTTTGAGTAGCGCGAGCGAGTCCTTGTCGTGGACCAGGCAATCAAAATACATGCGCGCAAGGTAGTCGGCAGGCGGGTGCGCCATCGGCCGCGCGTCGGGGCGCTGCCGGTAACGCAAACCGAGGCGCCCGACGCCAAAGTGGATCCATCCACCGCCATGGCTGAACATGATCCGCGTGTCCGGGCAGCGATCCAGCAGTCCGCTATAGACGATGGACATGGCGGCAAGGCTGTCTTCCAGTGGCGAGCCGAAGGAATTCGCGAAGTTGTAGCGCGGGAAGCGCTCTTCGCCGGCCTTTTCCCAGCTGGTGGGGTGGACCACGATGGAGAGTCCGGCCCGTGCCGCCGCTTCAATGACAGGCAGCACCGTCGGATCGTCCAGGTTGCGCCCGCGCACGTTGGTGCCGATGACGATGGTGCGAAGGCCGAGGCGACCGGCCGCATCTTCAAGTTCTCTTAGCGCCAGTTCGCGGTGTTGCATCGGCAGCACGGCCATGCCGTGGAAGCTGTCGGGATAGGCCTTTTGCACTTCGGCCATTTCCTCATTGACTTCGCGGCTGAACCGCGCGGCGCTTGCTTCGTCGAGGTGGTAGTTCCAGAACGTGCCGGTAAGAAGCAGCGCCTCGAAATCAATACCCTCCTTGGCCTTGCGCGATGCGGCGCGCGCTGCGGGATCGGCCAGCACAGACTCCGACGCGGCAAAGGCGAGCCGCTTGTCGCCGAACGCGACATGCTCCACGCCGCCTTGGTCGCGGATCATGCGCAATCCGTACCAGTCGCGTCCTGCCGCCGACGCCTTCGCCAGGCCGCGCGGTGACCAATGGGCATGCATGTCGATTGCCATAGCTGAAGCTCCCTATTCGGCCTTGATCCCGGTTTGCCTGATGATGTCTTTCCACTTGCGGATTTCGCGCTGGACCCGGGCCGTGAACTCGGCCGGCGAACTCGTAACGATCGTCGCGGATCGGGCGGTAAGGAACTCGTTGAGCTTGGGCTTGGCCAGCGCCCGCAGGAGTTCGGCGTGCAGGCGGTTCACGATGGCGGGTGGGGTGCCCGCGGGAACGGAGATGCCCCACCATATGGGTTCGTCGTAATCGGGAAAGCCGGATTCGGCAAAGGTCGGCACGTCGGGGAGCAAAGGATTGCGTTCCTTGCCGGTGACCGCCAGCGCCTTGATCTGCCCGGCGCGCACCGGGCCTATGGTGATGGTGATGCTCGATAAGGCGAAATCGACGCGTCCCGCAATGACCTCGGCCATGGCCGCCGCCATGCCCTTAAACGGCACGTGTATCACCTTCATCTTGGCCTTGTCGAACAGTACCTCGCCGGCAAGATGCACCGCCGATCCCTGGCCGGCCGAGCCAAAGCTGAGCTCCCCCGGCTTGGCTTGCGCGAGTGCCACCAGGTCCCGCACCGATTTGACCGGCAGCGTGGAGCGCGTCCAGAGCACGGTCGGTGTCAGGGCGACCAGGCTGACGTAGGTGAGGTCCTTCAACGGATCAAAGGACAGCTTTTCGTAAAGCGCCGGGGCAATGGCTATCGAGCTGTCGGTCATCAGCAGCGTGTAGCCGTCGGGCGCGGAGTTGGCCGCGATGCCAACACCTATCGTCGTACCGGCCCCGGGACGGTTCTCGACTACCACCTGCTGGCCCAGCTGGTCGCCAAGCTCTGCCGCTAGTGCGCGTGCGACAAGATCGGTGAAGGTTCCCGCGCCACTGGGTGCGATCAAGCGTACCGGCTTGCTCGGCCACGCCGCTTGCGCGAGCGCGTCAACCGAACTGAGGCAAAGCGTGGTGGCAAGCAGCGCCGCGAATCCGACACCGGTGCCCGACCTGCAAAGGAACTTACTCATCGCTGCTTCTCCCCGAATGCAAAGCCTCTCGTTTGACAGCGGAATAATATGGGACAGACCACGTTTTCCATCTCGCTCGGCCCAGCGTGATACGCTGGGAATGCCCGTCTGGAGGTGAGGCGGGGATTTCGCCGAGAATTCTCGGCGCCCGTCGAACGGCCTCGGCCTACCGGCCGAGGCGCGCCCTGCAAGGGGCCTTCCAGCCTATTCGGCCTTGATCCCCGCCGCCTTTACCGCTGCGCCCCACTGCGTGATGTCTGCAGCGATGGTCTTGGCAAACTCGTCCGGCGAGGAGCCGTCCGGGTCGACGCCGATCTTGTCCAGCCGGTCGATCACCGCCGGTTCGCTCACCACCTTCTTTACTTCCGCCGCGAGCTTGTTGACCAC
>CAMAWC010000084.1 GCA_945861875.1 Bordetella parapertussis | reverse complement strand
CGCAGGCGGTTGGAGTTGGAACTGTTGGGCGATCCGACGACGATGACCACGTCGCTTTGCGGCGCCATGAACTTGATCGCATCCTGGCGGTTTTGCGTGGCGTAACAGATGTCGTCTTTTTTCGGCCCGATGATTTTCGGGAAGCGCTGCTTCAGCGCCTGCACGATGTGCGCGGCGTCATCGACCGAAAGCGTCGTCTGCGTGACGTAGGCGAGCGCGTCCGGGTCGCGCACCTGCAGCTTTGCCACATCGGCGACCGTCTCCACGAGGTGCATGCCGCCGGCGGCCTGGCCCATGGTGCCCTCGACCTCGGGGTGGCCCTTGTGGCCGATCATGATGATTTCACGCCCGCCCTCGCGCATCTTGCCGACCTCGACATGCACCTTGGTCACCAGCGGGCAGGTGGCGTCGTAGACCTTGAGGCCGCGCGCATCGGCCTCCTCGCGCACCGCCTTGGACACGCCGTGCGCGGAAAAAATCACCGTGCTGCCCGCCGGCACCTCGGCCAGCTCCTCGACGAACACCGCGCCCTTGCGACGCAGGTCCTCGACGACGAACTTGTTGTGCACGACTTCGTGGCGCACGTAAATCGGCGCGCCGTGAATCTCGAGCGAGCGCTCGACAATACCGATGGCGCGTTCGACACCGGCACAAAAACCGCGGGGATTGGCGAGAAGGACGTCCATGTTGTTTATTCTAGTCTGAAAAAGTAAAACGACGTCATTCCAAGGACGCCGCGCATGGCGAATGAACCATGGAAAAACCGCGTCATTCCCGCGCAAGCGGGAATCCATGGGGTTGCTTGGTCGCAACTCAACAAACCCCATGGATTCCGGGTTCGGCTTCGCCGCCCCGGAATGACAATAGTTTGTCCAACAGAATTCAGATGCAACCTCAAGATCCGCCTCCACGATCCGACCGAAAACTGTCGAGTATCAGCAGTGCCGCACCAACACTGATGGCCGAATCGGCGATGTTGAATGCAGGCCAGTGCCAGGTCGCAACATAAAAATCGAGGAAATCGACGACATAGCCGTAGAGCACGCGGTCGATGAGGTTGCCCACCGCCCCGCCCAGGATCAGCGTCAACCCGGCACAAAAGCGCCGCTCGGCCGGGTGCGTCGCATGCCGCACCAACAGCACGCCGATGACGATGCTGGCCACCAGCGCGATCGCGGCAAAAAACCAGCGCTGCCAACCCGGCTGGCTGGCAAGAAAACTGAAGGCCGCGCCGGTATTGTGCGCCAGCACCAGGTTGAAAAACGAGGTCACCGCGACCGGCGGCCGGCAACACAACACGCTGCTGGCCAGCCACTTGGTCGTCTGATCGGCGAGGATGATGACAATGGCCAACGCGAACCAGCGCCTTGCTGCAATGTAGCCTGCGGCCATGTCAGATCGCGCTTGCATGTGCTCTAGGAAAACACTGATCAAGCCCCATTTCCGTCATTCCCACAGAAGCGGGAATCCAGCGGCGTTCATCGAAAGTCACTGGCTCCCCGCTTCTGTGGGGATGGCGGACTTATTCGGCGTTTCCCTAGGCATAGGTGCGCGCTTCGCCGCTGCCATGCAGGTTGGAGACACAGCGCCCGCACAGCCCGAGGTAGGCGCCATCCTTGCTCACGTCGGCGCGCCAATGCCAGCAGCGCTCGCACTTGGCATGGCTGCTGGGGGTGACCACCACGGCGTCCGCAGCCCCGGCGGCCGCTTCAACCACTTTTGCGGCCGAGGTGATGAGCACCAGGCGCAGGTCGTCACCGAGCGAGCGCAGCAAGGCGAGCTTGTCGCCGCCGGCGCGCACCTCCACCTCGGCCTGCAGCGACGAGCCGATGAGGCCGGCACTGCGCGATTCCTCGAGCTGGCGCGTCACGTCGGCGCGCACCGCACGTATCGCGCTCCAGCGCGCGATCAGCGCCTCGCCACCGGCGAGGTCGGGAAAGGTGTAATAGGTCTGGGTGAAAATCGTCTCCTCGTCCGGGCTTACCAGCCGCCAGGCTTCTTCGGCGGTGAAGGACAGAACGGGCGCCATCAGCCGCAGCAGGCTTTGCGTGATGTGCCACAGGGCGTTTTGCGCCGCGCGACGCGCGCGCGAGTCGGTGCCACTGGTGTAGAGCCTGTCCTTGAGGATGTCGAGGTAAAAGCCGCCCAGCTCCTCGGAGCAAAAGCCCTGCAGCTTGGACATCGCCGGCTGGAATTCGTATTTCTCGTAGTCGGCGAGCATCGCCGCCTGCAGTTGCGCCGACAGCGCCACGGCATAACGGTCGATTTCCAGCCACTCGGCGGGCGGCAGCGCGTGCTTTGCCGGGTCGAAGTCGGCGGTGTTGGCGAGCAAAAAGCGCAGGGTGTTGCGGATGCGCCGATAGCTCTCGACCACACGCTTGAGGATCTCGTCGGAGATCGACAGCTCGCCCGAGTAATCGGTTGAAGCGACCCACAGTCGCAGGATTTCCGCGCCCTGCGTGTCGGACACCTTTTGCGGCGCGATGACATTGCCCATGGACTTGCTCATCTTGCGCCCCTGGCCGTCGACGACAAAGCCGTGGGTCAGCAGGCTCTTGTAGGGCGGCACGCCGTGCATCATGCTGGCCACCAGCAGCGACGAATGAAACCAGCCGCGATGCTGGTCCGAGCCCTCGAGGTAGAGGTCGGCCGGAAAAGCCAGTTCGCCGCCGTGCGAGCCCAGATTGTTCTTTGCCCCGTCGGGCCCGCCCAACACGGTGAAGTGCGTCGAGCCAGAATCGAACCACACGTCCAGCGTGTCCTTGATTTTTTCGTACTGCGCGGCCTCATCACCCAGCAGATCTGCGGGCGCGATGCGCTGCCAGGCTTCTATGCCTTCTTGTTCGACGCGTTTTGCCACCGCCTCGAGCAGTTCGGGCGTGCGCGGGTGCAGCGCGCCGGTTTCGCGATGGATGAAAAACGGCATGGGCACGCCCCACTGGCGCTGGCGCGACAGCGTCCAGTCCGGACGGTTGGCGATCATGCCGTGCAGGCGCGCCTTGCCCCACTCCGGATAGAACTTGGTCGCCTCGATGCCGGCGAGCGCCGTTTCGCGCAGGGTCTTCGCCGGCTTGACGCCCATGTAGCCGGGCACCTCCTCCATGCCGGCAAACCACTGCGTCGTGGCGCGGTAAATGATCGGCGTCTTGTGGCGCCAGCAGTGCATGTAGCTGTGGTCGTAGACGGCGGCCTTGAACAGGTTCCCGCAGGCGTCGATTTTCTTGACGACCTCTGGATTAGCCTTCCAGATCATCATGCCGCCGAAAAACGGCAGCGACGCGGCGTACTTGCCGTCACCCATCACCGGTGTGAGGATGGCGTCATCCTTCATGCCGTAATGGCGGCAGGACTGGAAGTCCTCGACGCCATAGGCGGGTGAGGAGTGGACGATGCCGGTGCCGGTGTCCAGGGTGACGTATTCGCCCAGGTAGACCGGCGAATGGCGCTCGTAGAAGGGATGGTTGAAGTTGATGTGCTCGAGCGCCGCGCCCTTGCAGCTCGCCAGCACCTTGCCGGTCAGGCCGTAGCGGGCAAGGCAGGCGTCGCGCAACTCACTGGCGAGGATCAGCAGGCCGCGTTCGGTTGCAACGAGGTCGTAGTCGAACTCCGGGTGGGCGTTGAGCGCCTGGTTGGCGGGGATCGTCCAGGGCGTGGTGGTCCAGATGACTATCCAGCCCTTGTTCCCTGTTTCGCTGGGCAGTTTTGCCAGCCCGAATGCCTTGGCCACCTTGTCCGGCTCGGCAAACGGAAAACCGACATCGATGGCAGTGTCTTTCTTGTCGGCATATTCGACCTCGGCCTCTGCGAGGGCCGAACCGCAGTCAAAGCACCAGTTCACCGGCTTCAAGCCGCGATAGACATAGCCTTTTTGCAGCAGCATGCCCAGGGCGCGGATTTCATCGGCCTCGTTGCCGTGGGCCATGGTCATGTAGGGGTTGTCCCAGTCGCCCAGCACACCGAGGCGCTTGAAATCTTTTTTCTGCCGCTCTATCTGCTCGGTCGCGTAGGCGCGCGCCAGCTGCTGCGTCTGCTCGACCGGGATGTTCTTGCCGTGGGTTTTTTCGATCTGCACTTCGATCGGCATGCCGTGGCAATCCCAGCCGGGCACGTAAACGGCGTCAAAGCCGGCCATGTTGCGCGCCTTGATGATGACGTCCTTGAGCACCTTGTTGACGGCATGGCCGATGTGGATGTCGCCGTTGGCATAGGGCGGGCCGTCGTGCAGCACAAAACGCGGGCGCCCCTTGGAGGCGGCGCGGATTTTTTTGTAAATGCCCTTCTCGTCCCATTCCTTCACCCACAGCGGCTCGCGCCTGGCGAGGTCGCCGCGCATCGGGAAAGGCGTGTCGGGAAGGTTCAGCGTGCTTTTATAGTCGGCCATTATCAACAGTCAATGCAAAACAAGATTAAAAATTCGGTCACGGGCTAGCCGGGGTGCGCCGCCAGGTATTGTTTCGCCGAATCGCAATCGCGCGCGATCTGCAGGCGCAGCGTTTCGAGGTCGGAATATTTTTCCTCGTCACGTATCTTGTGCAGGAACTCGACGCGCAGGTGGCGACCGTACAGGTTCTCGGAAAAATCGAACAAGTGCACTTCGAGCACGGCTCGCCCCGAATCGCTCACCGTCGGGCGTATGCCCAGGCTGGCGACGCCGTCGAGGGCGTGGTCGCCGATGCCGTGGGTGCGCACCGCGTAAATGCCCAGGAGCGGCGGCCGGTTGTGGCGCATGCGCACGTTGGCGGTGGCAAAGCCGAGCTTGCGGCCGAGTTTTTCACCGTGCACCACGCGCCCCGAAATGCTGTAGGGCCGGCCGAGCAGGTCGCACGCGTGCGCGAGATCGCCGCGAATGAGCGCCTCGCGCACCGCCGAACTGGAAACTCGCTCGCCGGCATGCTCGACCGTGGGCATCGCCTCGAGCTCAAAGCCGTGTTGTGCGGCGGCATCGCGCAGCAGCGCAAAATCACCGGCGCGGCGCGCGCCAAAGCGAAAATCGTCACCGACCAGCAGCGCGCGCGTGTGCAGTCCGCGCACCAGCACCTTGTCGATGAATTGCGCCGGGCTGAGCGCGGCGAAGGCGGTGGTGAAACGCGCGACGTGCACCTGTTCCACACCGTGCGCGGCGAGCAGCTCGAACTTCTCGCGCAAGGAGGTGAGGCGCGTGGGCGCCGATTGCGGCGTAAACACTTCGCGCGGATGCGGCTCAAAAGTCAGCACACCCATGCGCAGGCCCAGTGCGCGCGCCTTGGCCGACAGCCGCGCCAGCATGACCTGGTGGCCGCGATGCACACCATCAAAATTGCCGATGGTCAGCGCCAGGGGACCGCTGGCGGCGGGCAGGCTGTGGGAAAGGCGCATTACGCGGAACGGAGGAGGCAAAGCGCTGAATTATAGCGGTTTTTCCCCTAAAAAGCCCCCCCATCCACGCGATTGCCCCCTCACCGCGGTCATTGCGAGGAGGCGCAGCCGACGCGGCAATCTCGTGGCAATGTGCACGGACTCACGACTGCAACGAGATTGCTTCGCTGCGCTCGCAATGACGGCGGAGTTGCTTGGGAGATTGCTTCGCTGCGCTCGCAATGACACCGCTTGGCGTGAAAAACCGCGCCTAGTTAAGCCGTGCCGCCGCCTGCTTGAGCTCGACCACGCGACCGTGGATCTCGATGGCGTCGGGGGCGTCGGGCCGGCGGCGCAGGTAGTTTTGCAGGTCGCCGGAGGCGGCGCGAAAACAATCGAGCCTCGCATAGAGCAGGCCGCGGTCGCGCAACTCCTCCACCGCCTCGGGCACCACCAGCAGCATGCGGTGCATCACATCGAGCGCGAGTTCGTGCTTGTTGGCGTTCATGTAAACGCTTTTCAGGTTGCGCAGCAGGCGCGTGACAATCTGCCGCGGCGTTGCCGTTTCGAGAAATTCGTCGAGGGGCATGCTCTTGGCGCGGCCGTCCTTGAGCACCTGCGCCAGGCGCTGGCGCAGCTCGGTCTCCGACTGCGGCAGGCCGGCACTGAACGGGTCGAGAATCAGCTGGCCGCGTTTTAGCTGCAACCTGACCATGAAATGTCCCGGAAAAGCCACGCCTTGCAGCGCGAGACCGATGCGCCGCCCCAGTTCGAGGTAGAGCACGCTCAGCGTGATGGGAATGCCCTTGCGCCTTGAGAGCACGTCGGAAAGATAGCTGTTGCGCGGGTCGTAGTAATCGTCGGCGTTGCCGGCAAAACCGCATTCGTTAAACAGGTAATGGTTGAGCGCCGCGAGGCGTTGCTCGGCAAATGCGTCCTCGGCCAGGCGCGCGCGTATGGTGGCGGCCATGGCGTCGATCCCGGCCATGCAGGCCTCGACATCCAGATCGGGGTAGACGTCCTGCCCGATCATGACGCAGGCGCGGCCAAGGTCGAACTGCTCGCGCGAAACCAGTTCGGCGAAGGCTTCGAGATGGCTGTTCATGCCGTAAGGAAAACAGCAATCAAGTCCGCTTTGCGTCTTCCCCGCGAAGGCGGGGACCCAGTGACTTTCGCCGAACGTCGCTGGATTCCCGCTCCTCGATTAAAGCATTCGAGGACAAGCTTCGCGGGAATGACGACCCTTTGAAAAGTTTCCTTAGTCAACACTGCCCCGTCTTGAAAAATCCGCCGGCCGGAAACCCAGCAGCAACAGCGTCGCAAAATAAGACCCCGCGCCCGCCACCACCAGGCCGCACAGCGCGGCCACCCGGTGCAGGCCGCCGGCCTGCAACCACCAGGCTTCGCTGCCCATGGCAAACCACAATATCACAGCCATTACGGCGAGCGCGACAAGCAGCTTGGCAATGAAACCGCCCCAGCCCGCCTGCGGCGTGTAAATGCCGCGGCTCCTGAGCTGCGACAACAGCAGGCCGGCGTTAAGGCAGGCGCCAAGGCCGATCGACAAGGCGAGGCCGGCGTGCTTGAGCGGAAAAATCAGCGCGGCGTTGAGCGCCTGCGTCGCCAGCAGCGTGATGATGGCGATTTTTACCGGCGTGCGAATGTCCTGGCGCGCATAAAACCCGGGCGCGAGCACCTTCACCATGATCAATCCCAGCAGGCCGACGGCATAGGCCATCAGCGCCTGGCGCGTCATCATCAGGTCGTTGGTGGTGAAGGCGCCATAATGAAACAGCGTGGCGATCAGTGGCACCGCGAGCAGCGCGAGCGCGAGCGCCGCCGGCAGCGCCAGCATCAGCGTCAGGCGCAAGCCCCAGTCGAGCAGGCGGTTGAAGGCCTCGCCGTTGTTCTCGGCGTGAAACTTGGACAGGCTGGGCAACAGCACCGTGCCAAGGGCGACGCCGAGCAGGCCGGTGGGAAATTCCATCAGGCGGTCGGCGTAATAAAGCCAGGACACGCTGCCGCTTTCGAGGAAGGAGGCGAAGATGGTGTTGATGATCAGGCTCACCTGGCTGACCGACACCCCCAGCACCGCCGGCCCCATCAGCAGCAGGATGCGGCGCACGCCCGGGTCGCGCCAGGCGAGGCGCGGCCGCGGCAGCATGCCGATGCGCGCGAGATAGGGAATCTGCAGCGCCAGTTGCAGCACGCCGCCGGCGAACACCGCCCAGGCGAGCACCATGACGGACGGGTCGAAATACGGCGCAAAAAACAGCGCCGCGACAATGAAGGAGACGTTGAGCAGGCTGGGCGTGAATGCCGGGATGGCGAATTTGCGCCAGGTATTGAGAATGCCCCCGGCCAGCGACACCAGCGAAATGAACAGGATGTAGGGAAAGGTCACGCGCAGCATCGCCACCGTCATGTCGAATTTTTCGGCATTGGCGGAAAAGCCCGGCGCGCTGATGTAAATGATCACCGGCGCGAGCGCGATGCCAAGCAGGCTCACCGCCACCAGCGTCAGGGCGAGCAAGGTCGCAGTGCGATCCACGAGTAGCCGCGTTCCCTCGTCGCCCTCGCGCGTGCGGTATTCGGCAAGGATGGGCACGAAGGCCTGGGCGAACGCACCCTCGGCAAACAGGCGCCGCAGCAGGTTGGGAATGCGAAAGGCGACAAAAAACGCGTCGGTGGCGAGCCCCGCGCCGAAAATGCGCGCGATCAGGGCGTCGCGCACGAAGCCCAGCACCCGGGAAATGAGGGTCATGCTGCTGACCGTGGCCAGCGCTTTGAACAAATTCATCGGCTGATTATAAAGGCCCCGGCCACCCGGCGACGCACAACATCGCCCCCGCCCCGCCATGGGGTGCGGCACAAGCCATTGTTGTACAAGCCAAACTTCCGCTTTGCCCATGCAGTCCCGGGCGTATTTTTACTTGTGTGCCGCGGCCAAAGCCAGTACAATCGCGGACTTTCCTTCAAGCGACAGAAGAACATGGCCAACACTGCTGGGGCACGTAAAGCTGCCCGTCAATCCTCGAAACGACGCGTCCTCAATGCCTCGCAACGCACGGCACTGCGCTCGGCGCTGAAAAAAGTCGTCAAAGCCATCAAGGTCGGCGACAAGGCCGTGGCCACCCTGGCTTTCCGCGAGGCGAGCAGCGTGGTCGATCGCATCGCCGACAAGAAAATCATCCACAAGAACAAGGCGGCGCGCAGCAAAAGCCGCCTCTCGGCCAAGGTAAAGGCGATGGCCTGACCCGGCCTCGTCAGTAAAAAAAGCCGCCCTCAACGAGAGGCGGCTTTTTTTATGCCCTGAAGAAAGAAAGCCCCCCCTGCTTTAATGGCGCTTACCTTTAATGGCGCTTACCTTTAACGGCGCTTACTTAAGCAAACCGCGTCATTCCGGGGCCGCGTAGCGGAACCCGGAACCCATGGGGTTCGTCGCTTAGGTACGGACTCAACCCCATGGATCCCCGCTTTCGCGGGGATGACAACAATCGGGGGGGCTTAAGCAAGTGCCCCCCCTTAGTAAGTACCCCCTCTTACTCCTGCTCCTTTTCCGGCCGCTCCACGCCCCTGCCGGGTCGCGTTTTCAATTCGTTGTCGCGCGCAAAATTCATCAGGAAGTTGTAGGCCATCGGCTCCAATTCCTTTAACCGCACATCGATCACCACGCATTTGAAGCCGCCGACATTAATCGGCTGCACATACGGGGAATACTGCATGCGCTGGTCGGTGCCAAACGCCGACATGATGCCGCACAGACGATCGGCCCAGTCGCTCGGACGAAACGCCTTGCCCTCGCGGGTTTGCCCTACGATGATGAATTCGTCTACGGGGGCGGACATGGCTGGCCTGGGTGGGGTGGAATGCGCTACAACCCCAGTATAACAGTCGCGAATACCCCCCCCACAAATGCCCCATTGAGGGGCATTACCCCATTAAAACCGCTGGTTTGGCATTAGTCCATAAGGAATAAGCCACATAACCATACAGTTAGATTGCCTTTCTCACATGCCCGTGGTATATCTTGCGTTAAGCGCTTGATGGGAGGGGAGCATGCTGCAGGTTAGCACCACCAAATTCGGCTTTCGCATACGCACCCGGCAAGGCTTGGTCGTGGAGAACCTGATGATCCATGGCCGCGACGAAGCCGACGCCGAGCGCAAGCTGCGGCAGATGTACCTGAACTGCCAGATATTGGCCAAGTCGGTGCAAAACGCCAACCCCAACGCCAAGCCGGCGGCCATGAGTTTCGAGGAAGTCGTCACCCTCGTCACCAAGTAAGCCCCGCGGCACGCGTTGCCCGCGTGCGCTTTTTCTAGACTTCCAGAAATCCCGTCGCGAGCAGTTCCTCCAGCAGGCGCGCGTGGTCCTGCGCGCCGCGGCTGTCCGGCGAATAAGCGAACACATCCTTGCCCACCGCCGGGCTTTCGGCAATGGCAACGGTCTCGGCGATGCGCGTCTCGCACAATTCGGCGCCAAAGCGTGCCTTGAGTTGCTCGGCGATGTCATGCGACATGCGCCGCCGGCCGTCAAAGCGCGTCAGCAGATAACGCCGCTCGACGCGTTTTTTCAGCACGTGCTCCAGCGCCTTTAATGTGTTCTCCAGCGCCAGCGCCCCGCGCACCGCGAGGTGGTCGGTGGAAATCGGGATGAGCACGCGCTCGGCGGCAAACACGCCGTTGAGCGAAAGCACGCCCAGCATCGGACAGCAGTCGATCAGCACCGGTCGCGAGGCGTCTTCACGGGTCAGGGCATCCAGGCCTTCGCGCAGGCGGTTCAAAATGTCCGGCCCCTTGCCAAACAGCGAATCGACCTTGAGCAATTCCGCGTGCGCCGGCACCAGCCGCCCGCCTTTGCGCCCGGCCAGCTCGACAGGTCGCAACAGGCTCGCCAGCGGCCGGCTCTGGTTGTAAAAGGCAAACAGGCTGTCGGCGCCGTTTTGCACCGGCGCGAGTATGCCGCTGAGATGGGCTTGGGCATCCAGGTCGAGCAGCAACGGGGACTGGCCGCGTGCCGACAGCGCCGCGCCGAGATTGAGCGTGGTCGTGGTCTTTCCCACACCGCCTTTTTGGTTGAAAACGGTAAGTCTTGAGTTCATGCGCCGGAGTGACTGGAAGTGTCGCTATGCTAAAATATGCGCGATTCGGATTGACCTTTTTTATTCTCGCACACATCCGGCACAAGCCCAGCACCCAAATAACGGCCAAAAACCGGTTGTAAGGACAACACGGCGGCAAAGGCCGCCGTGATTATTTTTGCAGGCAGAATGCCTGCATCCGCCACCAATCGGCACCACTATGCCAAGCACCGCGACAACACACGTCATGAACACCTACAACCGCCTGCCGGTGGCGTTCAGCCACGGGCAGGGCGTCTGGTTGTGGGATGAAGCGGGCAAGCGTTACCTCGACGCCCTCGCCGGCATCGCCGTGTCTGGCCTCGGCCACAACCACCCCAAGCTGGTCGCCGCGATTGCCGCGCAGGCGGAGCGCGTCATCCACACCTCCAATATCTACGGCATTCCGCTGCAGGAAGCCCTCGCCGAGCGCATTTGCGCGCTGTCGGGCATGGACGAGGTATTTTTTTGCAGCTCCGGCGCCGAAGCCAACGAAGCGGCGATCAAGCTGGCGCGCTTCTATGGACACCATCGCAAAGAAGGCGGCATTGAGCGCGCCTCCATCATTGTGATGGAACACGCCTGGCACGGCCGCACCATGGCCACCCTGTCGGCCACCGGCAGCCGCAAGGCGCAGGCCGGCTTCGAGCCGCTGATGACCGGCTTCATCCGCGTGCCCTACAACGACGCCGCCGCGGTGCAGCGCGTCGCCGACCACGAACAAAGCGTGGTTGCCGTGCTGGTCGAGGTGTTGCAGGGCGAAGGCGGCATCCATGTCGCCGACCCCGCCTATATCGCCTTCCTGCGCCGCCTGTGCGATGAGAAAAACTGGCTGCTGATGATAGACGAGGTGCAAAGCGGCATCGGTCGCACCGGCGCGTGGTTCGCCCACCAGGACGCCGGCATCAAGGCCGACGTGATGACCCTCGCCAAAGGCCTCGGTTCCGGCGTGCCCATAGGCGCCTGT
Organism: Bordetella parapertussis; assembly: GCA_945861875.1. Lineage (GTDB taxonomy): Bacteria > Pseudomonadota > Gammaproteobacteria > Burkholderiales > SG8-39 > CAITSH01. The sequence goes on along the minus strand of CAMAWC010000084.1, from coordinate 3,857 downwards.
GTCACCCATGGCCGCGCCGCCGGCCTGTTCAAGCCGGGCAACCACGGCTCGACCTTTGGCGGCGGACCGCTCGCCTGTGCCGCCGGCCTTGCCACGCTGGCCGCCATGCAGGATGAAAAGCTGCTCGCCAACGCCGCCGCGATGGGCGCGCTGATCATGGAGGGCATGCGCGACGCGCTCAAGGGCTGCGCCGGCCTCATCGAGGTGCGCGGTCGCGGCCTGATGATAGGCATAGAGCTTGACCGCCCCTGCGGCGACCTGGTGCAGCAGGCGCTGGCCGCCGGCCTGCTCATCAATGTCACCGCCGACAAGGTGGTGCGCCTGCTGCCGCCGCTGGTCATCAACGCCGGGGAAGCGAAGCAAATCGTCACGCAGCTTGCCGCGCTGATCCGCAACTTTCTTGCAGTCGCCGAAGTCAAGGCGCCGGCAACGGCAAGGTAATACCGGAGCCCCCCATGGCCGTCAAACACTACCTGCAGTTCAACGATTTCTCCCTCGATGAATACGACTACGTGTTCGAGCGCACGCGCTGGATCAAGGCGCGCTTCAAGTCGTTCGAGAAATACTGGCCGCTCGCCGACCGCACGCTGGTGATGATTTTCGAGAAAGCCTCCACGCGCACGCGCCTGTCGTTCGAGGCCGGCATGCAGCAGCTGGGCGGCGCCGCCATCTACCTCAACACGCGCGACTCGCAACTGGGACGCGGCGAGCCGGTCGAGGACGCGGCGCAGGTCATTTCACGCATGTCCGACCTGGTGATGATCCGCACCTTCGAGCAGGAGATCATCGAGCGCTTCGCCGGCCATTCGCGCGTGCCGGTGATCAACGGCCTCACCAACGAATACCACCCCTGCCAGATCCTCGCCGACATCTACACCTATACCGAGCATCGCGGTTCGATCCGCGGCAAGACGGTGACCTGGATAGGCGACTCGAACAATGTCTGCAACACCTGGCTGCAGGCGGCCGAGGTGTTCGGCTTCAACGTGCACGTCTCCACGCCGCCAGGCTACGAAGTCGAGGCCGAGCGCGCCAACCTTTATGGCAATGACCATTACGAGGAATTCGCCGACCCCATGGAAGCGGCGAAAGGCGCGGACCTCGTAACCACCGACGTCTGGACCAGCATGGGCTTCGAGGCCGAGAACGAGGAGCGCAAGCGCGACTTCGAGGACTGGCAGGTCGACGCCGACATGATGAAGGTGGCGAAAAAAGACGCGCTGTTCATGCACTGCCTGCCCGCCCACCGCGGCGAGGACGTTGCGGCCGAAGTCATCGACGGCCCGCACAGCGTGGTCTGGGAGGAAGCGGAAAACCGCCTGCACGCGCAAAAAGCACTGATGGAATACCTGCTGCTTGGCAGGATCAAGACTTAATATCAATCAACATGGGTTCGAACATGTCAACGAAAAGCAAAAAAATAAACAAGGTCGTACTCGCCTACTCCGGCGGGCTCGATACCTCGGTCATCCTCAAGTGGCTGCAGGACGTCTATCACTGCGAAGTGGTGACCTTTACCGCCGACATCGGCCAGGGCGAGGAAGTCGCGCCGGCGCGCGCCAAGGCGATCAAGATGGGCATCAAGAAAGACAACATCTTCATCGAAGACCTGCGCGAGGAGTTCGTGCGCGATTTCGTCTTCCCGATGTTCCGCGCCAACACGCTGTACGAGGGCGAGTACCTCCTGGGCACCTCGATCGCGCGGCCGCTGATCGCCAAGCGCATGGTCGAGATCGCCAAAAAGGTAAAGGCCGACGCCATTTCGCACGGCGCCACCGGCAAGGGCAACGACCAGGTGCGCTTTGAACTGGGCGCCTACGCGCTGATGCCCGGCGTAAAAGTCATTGCCCCGTGGCGTGAGTGGGACTTGCTGTCGCGCGACAAGCTGCTAGCCTACGCCGACAAGCACGGCATCCCGGTCGACTTCAAGAAACGCAAGGGCGGCGGCGCGCCCTACTCCATGGACGCCAACCTGCTGCACATCTCCTACGAAGGCGGCATCCTCGAAGACCCGAATTTCTCGCCCGAGGAGTCGATGTGGCGCCTGACGGTGTCGCCGGAAAAAGCGCCCAACAAGCCCGAGGTCATCGAGCTGACCTACGTGCGCGGCGACATCACTGCCATCAACGGCAAGAAACTCTCGCCGGCCGCGGTGCTGACCGAACTCAACCGCCTCGGCGGCAAGCACGGCATCGGCCGCCTCGACCTCGTTGAGAACCGCTATGTCGGCATGAAGTCGCGCGGCTGCTACGAAACCCCCGGCGGCACCATCATGTGGAAGGGCCACCGCGCCATCGAGTCCATCACCATGGACCGCGAAGTGCTGGCGCTGAAAGACGACTTGATGCCGCGCTACGCCCGGCTCATTTACAACGGCTACTGGTTCAGCCCGGAGCGCAAACTGCTGCAAGTGCTGATCGACGAGTCGCAAAAGCCGGTCAACGGCAAGGTGCGCCTCAAGTTGTACAAGGGCACGCTGATGGTGGTCGGCCGCGAATCGAAGTCCGACTCGCTGTTCGACATGAAAATCTCCACCTTCGACGATGACGGCGGCGCCTACAACCAGGCCGATGCCGACGGCTTTATCAAGCTCAATGCACTGCGCATGCGCATCGCCGCCAAGGCCGGCCGCAAGTAGGCCAATGACTGGCGAGCCAATACTGGCGGGGCTTTCCAGCATATGCCTCGGTAAAATGACACGGTTGCTGCTGCTGTTCGCAGCAAGCCTGATGAGCCTCCACGCGCCCGCCCAGGCCCCGTCCGCCTCCCCCGACCAGCAACTCATACAGGCCGCATCGCGCGGCGACAGCGCACTGGTCAAACGTCTCATCGCCGAAGGCGCAAGCGTCAAGGCGCGCGACAGCGGCCAGCGCACCGCCCTTCTCGCCGCCACCCAGGGCAACCATGTCGAGGCCGCGCGCCTGCTCATCGCCGCCGGCGCGGACGTCAATGCCAAGGACGCCATCGAGGACAGCGCCTACCTGCTGGCCGGCGCCCGCGGTTACCTGGAGATCCTGCGCCTGACCCTCGCCGCCGGCGCCGACCTGAAAAGCACCAACCGCTACGGCGGCACCGCGCTCACACCGGCCTGCCATTACGGCCATGTCGAGACGGTGCGCGAACTGCTGAAAACCAAAATCGACGTCAACCACGTCAACAAGCTCGGCTGGACCGGCCTGCTCGAGGCGATCATCCTCGGCGACGGCGGTCGCGCCCATACCGAAATCGTCCGGCTGCTGCTCGCCAACGGCGCCAAACCCGATCTGGCAGACCGCGACGGCGTGACGCCGCTCAGGCACGCCGAACAACGCGGCCAGCGCGAAATCGCGGCGCTGCTGCGGGCTGCCGGCGCGCGCTAGGGCCTGCGGCATGCGCATCCGCGTCCTCTCCGACCTGCACCTCGAAGAGCGGCCGTTCGAGCCGCCGGTCGCAGCGGCCGACGTGGTGGTCCTCGCCGGCGACATCGCCAACGGCAGCGCCGGCGTCGAGTGGGCCAACGCGCAATTTGATGTGCCGGTGCTTTACGTCGCCGGCAATCACGAATCCTATGAGGGCGAGTTCAATGCCGTGCAACGCGCACTCGCCTCGTCGGCGCAGGGCTCCAATGTCACGGTGCTCGACCGCGGCGAGCATGTCATCGGCAACACACGCTTTCTCGGCTGCACGCTGTGGACCGATTTTTCACTCGCATCCGATACCGAGCGGCCGCGCGTGATCGAGCAGACCCGCAGGTTCAATCCGGATTACCGCCTCATCGGCTTTGGCGACCGTCGCTTCGCACCCGAGGACGGCATGGCGCTTTGCATCGAGCAAAAAAAATGGCTGGCGCAAAAACTGGCCGAGCCCTTTGACGGCGA
>CAMAWC010000083.1 GCA_945861875.1 Bordetella parapertussis | reverse complement strand
TCGGTCTGGGTCAGCACGAACAGGGTGCGGCCGCTGCCGCCGCCCGCGTCGATCAGGTCGCCGGTGTCGACGTTGCGGCGCGTGATGACGCCGGCGAAGGGCGCCACGACGCGCTTGAAGCTCTCGAGCTGGCGCAGGCGCTCGACGTTGGCATCGGCTGCGGCAAGGTTGGCGCGCGCCTGTACTTCGCCGCTGCGCCGCTCATCGAGTTCCTGTTGCGACACGGCGTCCTTTTTGCGCAGTGCTTCCCAGCGTTGCATGCTGCTGGTGGCCAGCGCCAGGCTAGAGGCCGCCTGCTCGCGCGCGGCGATGCCCTGCGTCAGCTGCTGGTCGATCTCCGGTGCCTCGATTTCGGCCAGCAGTTCGCCTTTTGCCACGCGGCTGCCGATGTCCTTGTACCAGCGTTTGAGGTAACCGCTGGCGCGGGCCGATATCGGCGACTGGACGTAGCCTTGCAGTGTTCCGGGCAGGACCAGGGTCTGGCCGGGGCCGGCTGATTTTGGCTGCGTGACCTTTACGTACTGCTTGGCGCGATCCGCGCCGCCTTTTTCAAGCGCTTGTGCATTGGCCATGCGGCTAAGGACGGTGCGCCCCGCTCCGAGGGCGAGCAGCACCAGGATCGCAAACATCGCGATTTTGGCGCGGCGCAGGATCTGGCGGCGCTTGAGCAGCGCGGCGCCGTCGCCGGCGGGGTCCGGCTCGATGACGTGGATGCCCAGTTCGTTATGGCGTTGTTCAGACATTGCTTCAGTTCTCCTGCGGGGAAGTGCCGGCGGGTTGGATCGGATTGTTCTGTGCGGCGGACTCGCGCGCCGCCTTGCGCCGTGCCAGGCGCTGGTGCACACCGGCGTAGACCACCGGCACAAAAAACAGCGTTGAAATGGTCGCGAAAATCAGCCCGCCGATGACGGCGCGGCCGAGCGGCGCGTTCTGCTCCGCGCCTTCGCCGATGCCCAGGGCCATCGGGATCATGCCGATGATCATGGCCAGTGCGGTCATCAGCACCGGGCGCATGCGCGTGGCGCCGGCTTCGAGCGCCGCCGATAGTGGCGGCACGCCCTCGGCCTGGCGGTCGCGGGCGAATGAAATGAGCAAAATGCTGTTGGCCGTGGCAACCCCCATGGTCATGATCGCCCCGGTGAGCGCCGGCACGCTGAGGGTGGTGCCGGTGATGAACAGCATCCAGGCGATTCCGGCAAGGGCCGCCGGCAGCGCCGCGACAATGACCGCGGCGTCGATCCATGACTGGAAATTCACCACGATCAGCAAATAGACCAGCGCAATGGCCATCACCAGCCCGACGGTGAGCCCGACGAACGAATCGTGCATGGTCTGCACCTGGCCGCGGATGGTGACCTGACTGCCGCGCGGCAGCTTGGTGCGGATCTTGTCCACCTGCTCCTGCACCTTGCCGGCGACGCTGGCGAGGTCGGTCCCCTGCACGCTGACGTAGACGTCGACCGCCGGCGAGATGTTGTAGCGCGAAACGATGGCGAGGCTCGAGCTCGGCATCGCCTCGACCAGGTTGCCCAGCAGTTGCGCGTTGTTGCCGGCCTGGGCGCCGCCGGCGCCCACCGGAATGTTGAGCAGGGCGTCGAGTGAATCGACGCGATACTGCGGTGTTTGGATCGCGAGGTTGTAGACCACGCCGTTTTGCGGGTTGAGCCAGAACGCCGGGGAGGTCTGTGTGCTGCCCGACAAGGCAACCAGCACGTTTTGCCCGACGTTGAACGCCGTCAGCCCGACCTGTTGCAGCCGCGTGCGGTCCATTTGCAGGTTCACCGCCGGGTTGTCCAGGCGCTGGTGGACGTGAACGTCAACCGCCCCCGGGATGCCGCGTATCGACTTGGTCAGTTCGGCGGCGAGCTCGGCGTTTTTCAACATGTTCGGCCCGGTGAACTGCACGTCGATGGCCGCAGGCAGGCCGAAGTTAAGGATCTGGGTGACGATGTCGGCCGGCTGGAAGAAAAATTCGACGCCGGGAAAACGCTTGGGCAGTTCGGCGCGCAACAGCGTGACGAACTCCTCGGTCGGCCGGTGCCCCTTGCGCAGCGACATCAGGATCTCGCCGTCGAAGGTGCCGATGGTGCCGGCGTTGCTGTAGGACAGGTTGATGCCGCTGTTGGGCACGCCGATATTGTCGAGGATGGTCTCCAACTGGTCTTTTGGCACCAGCTCACGAATCGCCGCTTCGACCTGGTCGGCAATGCGCACCGTCTCCTCGATGCGTGTGCCGGTGGCGGCGCGCATGTGCAGCCTGATCTGGCCGGCGTCGACGCTGGGGAAAAAGTCGCGCCCGAGCACCGGGTAGAGCAGGCAGGAGGCGAGGCAGAAGCCGAGGAACAGCCCGGCGAACAGGCGCCGCCTGGCGAGCATGACCGACAACAACAGCGTGTAGGCGCGCCTGACATGCTCGAACTGCTGGTCAAAGGCGCGGTACAGGCGTTGCAGCAGGCTGGGTTTGGCCGTGCTGGCCGCGACTTGGTGCACGCCTCCCATCAACAGCATCATCAGCGTCGGCACCAGGGTGCGCGACAGGATGTAGGAGGCGATCATGGCGAAAACCACCGCCTCGGCCATGGGCACAAACAGGTAGCGCGCCACGCCGGACAGGAAGAACATAGGCACGAACACGATGCAAATGCAGACCGTGGAAACAAAGGCGGGAACGCCGATTTCGCCGGCACCGACCAGGATGGCCTGTTTGAGCTCGGTGCCAAGGTGCAGGTGCCTTTCGATGTTCTCGATGGTGACAATGGCCTGGTCGACGAGTATGCCCACCGACAGGGCGAGGCCGCCCAGGGTCATCAGGTTGAGCGACTCGCCGAGCATCTGCAGCACCAGGATGGAGGCAAGGATGGACAGCGGGATGGTCAGGGCGATGATCAGGGTGCTGCGCCAGTTGCCAAGAAAGAGCAGCACCATCGCCGCGGTCAGGCCGGCGGCTATCAGTGCCTCGACGATCACCCCTTCGACCGCGGCCTTGACGAACACCGACTGGTCGAAAAGCAGCGAGACCTTGACGTCCGGTGGCAGGATTGCCGTGGCCCGCGGCAGCAGCGCGCGCAGGTTGGCGACGATGTCCAGGGTGGATGCGCCGCCGTTCTTGAGTATGGACAGCAGCACGCCGCGCTCGCCGTCCTGGCGCACGATGTTGGTCTGCGGTGAAAAGCCGTCGCGCACCTGCGCCACGTCGCGCAGGTAGGTGGTTGTGCTGCCCGAGGTGCGCACCGGCAGGTCGTTGAGCGCGCCAACCTCGCTGGTCGATCCGTTGAGCTTGACGCTGTATTCGGTGGTGCCGAACTTGGCCGTTCCCGAGGGCAGGATAAGGTTTTGCGTATTGACGGCGTTGACCACGTCTGCGCGCCTGCAGCGCCTGGATGTCCAGGTCGACCGAAATGACGCGGATCTTGCCGCCGTAGGGAAACGGAATGGCGACGCCGGGAATGGTGACCAGCTGCGGCCGCAACTGGTTGACCGTCGCGTCGAACACCGACTGCTCCGGCAGTGTCGGACTGGACATGGCCAGCTGCATGACCGGGATGCTCGAAGCGGAGTACTTGATCACCAGCGGCGGCGTGATGCCGGGCGGCAGTTGCCGCACCTGGGTCTGTACCGAGGCGACCACCTGGGCGATGGCGGTCTGGATGTTCGCCGTGGGCTGGAAAAACACCTTGATCACGGTGACGCCGGCGAGCGATCGTGATTCGACATGCTCGATGTCGCTGACGGTGGTGGTCAGGCCGCGCTCGGTCTGGCCGGCGATGCGCTGGCCCATCTCCTGCGCCGACAGGCCGTTGTAGTTCCAGATGACGCTGATCACCGGGATGTTGATCTCGGGGAAGATGTCGGTGGCCATGTTGCGCAGCGCGAAGGGCGTCGCCAGCAGGATCAGCATCGCCATGACGATGAAGGTGTAGGGGCGCCGCAATGCCAGTGCGACCATGGACAGTGACGATTCTTCTTTTTCGGCGGCGGGTGGGCGGGGTGTGGTCATGGCTTATCGGCGTTGTCGGGACGGCTGCGAACGCGTTCCCGTTGTATTCCTAGTGCATGGTTTGGTGGCGCGAATCCGGTCCGGGTTGGGCGGCGTCTGGCGCCGCCGATGAGGCAAAACAGGGTCGATTCTATGCGAAAACCGCATGGGTTTGTACGTATGCACACTATTGTGCGCAACGCGGGGGGATTGCCCCGCAGGTGGGCGCAAAGGCTTTGGGCGGGAGGGAAAAAAGGCCTTTTGCGGAATCGGCTCCGAACCTTGGAGCAGGCCGGTCAGGCCGCTTGCGCCGTGGCTTCTGCGGCCTTGCCGTTCAGAAAATGGTCGATGAGCTCGCGTACCGGGCGGATTTCGCGGCCAAAGGGCAGGCTCCCGGCACCGCGGAAAAACAGGCCGTGTTTCACGTCCCCGGCCACCGCCGCGGCAAGATGCAGGTCGATGCAAAACTGGCCGATTTTCGGGATGCCGTCGCGCAGCCCGCAGGTGGCGAGGCAGTCAAAGGCAAGGGTGCAGTCGGCGCGCGGCTTGGCGCGGCGCGTCAGCACCGGCAGCTTCTCCAGATAGCTGGCGAGCCAGGGCGTGCGCACGGCGCGCGCCGGCAGGCCGGCCACGCTCATGAATTCGACAATGTCCTCGGGTTTTGCCCCGGCCAGCACCTGCTTGAAGTTCGGGTGCGCGTCGCCTTCCTGTGTCACGGCGAAGGGCGTGCCGATCTGCACGGCGCCGGCGCCAAGCGCGAGCAGGTCGCGCAGCTTTTGCGGCGTATCGATGCCGCCGGCGGGGATGAGCGGCATTTTCTCGCGCTCTATGCCCAGCTCGCGCATCAGCGTGAAGGTTTCTTCGAGCACGCGCGGGAACTCGAAGCGCGGGTCGGTCAGGTCTTCGATGTGCGCCGCACCGAGGTGGCCGCCGGCGTAACGCGGGTGCTCGATGACGATGGCGTCGGGCAGACGCCCCTTCTTGAGCCATTTTTTCAGCACGATGGCAATGCCGCGCGCGTCCGACAGGATGGGAATGAGCGCCACCTCCGGAAAGCCGGCGGCAAGATCGGGCAGGTCAAGCGGCAGGCCCGCACCGACGACGATGGCCTGCGCGCCGGACTCGCAGGACTGGCGCACATAGTGCTCGTATTCGGTTACCGCGCGCATGATATTGACGGCGACCATGCCACGGCCGTCGGCCATGGCCAGTGCGGCGCGGATTTCACGATCGAGGGCGGTGAGGTTGGCGCGGTTGATGAGGTCCTTGTCACGCACGCGGTCGGTGGCGGCCATCAGGTCCGGATGGTGGCGGCGCAGGTCCACGCTGGAGATGGTGCCGGCCGCACCGAGGCGCGCCACGCTGCCGGCAAGCCGGTGTGCGGAGATGCCCACGCCCATGCCGCCCTGCACGATGGGCAGCAGCACGCGGCCCCGGATGGCGAGGGGCGGCAGGTCGGTGGTCAATGGCGTGAACATGGTGGTTCGTGGATTGTGACCGCCTTGCGCGCTACTCCTTTGACATGGATCAAGCGCGGGTGGTTTGCCCGCCCCGAACAAGGCCTAATGGGGATCACTCTGCCGCACCGGCCCGGCGCGGGCGCGGTAAGATTATCTTCGCAGTCGCGTACTTTAAGGCCGCAAACAGCAACGCCGCAAACAGGAGGGATAGCCGATGAGAGCCGCCAGTTTTGACCGTAGCACCGAAGACCAGGGCAACATCATCGCACTGGAGCACGTCAACGTGCAGATCGACGACCAGCGCCTTGCCACGCTGTTTTATGTCGGCGGACTCGGCCTGACGCGCGATCCGTACATGAATGTCATCGACACCAATATGTGGATGAACGCCGGGCGCAACCAGTTCCACCTGCCCACCGGCAAGCCGCAGGTGTTGCGCGGCGTCACCGGGTTGGTCATGCCGGCGCCCGAAGAGTTGCGCCAGCGCCTCAAGCGCATTGCACCGAAACTGGCCGACACCCGGTTCTCCTGGCGTGAAGAAGGCGGGGTGGTGCTGGTGACCTGCCCCTGGGGCAACCGCATCCGCATCCACCCGCCGGGCAAGGGATTCGGGCGCATGCAGCTTGGCATCGCCTATGTCGAGTTTGCCGTGGCGCGCGGCGCCGCCGAGGGCATTGCGAAGTTTTACGCCACTGCGCTCGAAGCGCCGGCCTGGGTCGACAAGGCGGGTGGCGCGACACTGGCCAAGGCCAAGGTCGGCATGGACCAGCACCTGGTGTTTCGCGAGACCGACGAAAAGCTTGCCGCCTATGACGGCCACCACCTCGCCATTTACGTCAGCGATTTTTCCGGCCCGCATGCCTGGTTGAACGAGCGCGGCCTCATCAGCGAGGAGAGCGATGCCTGGCAGTACCGTTTCGAGGCCATCACCGACCCGGCCTCCGGCAAGGAGTTGTTTCGCATCCAGCACGAAGTGCGCAGTCTCAGCCACCCGATGTTCATGCGCCAGTGGAGCCTCGTTAACCGCAACCCGATGCAGACCGGCATGGGCTATGTCACTGGGCGCGATGCGTACTATCCGGCGACGGACTGAGAAGTCCCGTTTGGTAAGTTGGTCGTGTTACGATTCCGCGCCAAGTAGTCCTGATGCATTCGGAAAAGGGAGGCCTCCATGTCACACGACATACCAAAAATCGGCACAGACGGCGCGCCGCTGCCGGTAATGCCGCCCGAGCGCGATCCGCGGCTGACCATACGCGTCATTCGCGTGATGTTCTACACGCCGGGTTTTCTTGCATTGCTCCTGCTCAAGGCCGGTGAGCCCACCGGTTTTGCCATCACCATCGAATTCCTCATGCTGGCGAGTATTTCGTCCATCGTCGCCGGCATGATCATCGCCACGCAGTCCTCCGGCGGTACCGCCGATCCCGCGTCCAAGGTGGCTTGTTGGGCCGGCGCGCTGGTGCTCGAACTGCTCAGCGTGGTGCCGCTGCTCAATGCCGTGCCGCCGCTGTTCCACCAACTGGCGCATAGCTCGCTCTTCAAATCCCTTGCGCCGGGGGCCACGGCGATTTCACTCGGACCGACCGAGCTGCTCCCTGCCGTGGCCATCATCCCGTTCATGGTCTACCAGCTCGCCGGGTTCGGCACCCTGCACTATGTCGTGTCGCGGCAGGTGAACTGGATCATCAATATCGCGCTGTTCGTCCTGATCGTGACCGGCTACATGGCCAATCGTGCGTCCAACTTCACGCTCGAGATGGTCGCAGGCTCCATCCTGGTTGCGCTGATGGCGGTTCTCGTGGTCTACGGCATTCTCAAGCTCAAGGCCATGCAGACGACGTATGACGCGCAGCTTCCGCCCAGGGAAGCCAAGCACCACAAGGACGAAGCCGAGGCCTAGGCCGGCCCGGGGCGATCAACCGGGCGGGTACCCGCTGGTTTTACTTGCGATCCGGCACGTGCACCAGGAACTCGGGCATGTCCGGCAGGCCGTCGATGAAAACCTTCTTTTTCTTGCCCTTGGCCGAAAAGCGTTCCACGCGCTGGTTGAAGCGCTCACCGACGTAAATGTCGCCGTCGGGACCGATGGCAAAACCCGAGGGTGCGTGCAGCTTGCCGTCGATGACGGTGCGCGCCTTGAGCTTGCCGTGCGGTGCTTTTTCCGGGATATCGAAGGAGAGGATGCTGCCCGAGCCGGCGGCGCCGATATACAGCGTGTCGCCATTCAAAATAAGGTGCACCGGTTTGGTCAGCCGCGAGCCCCTGATGTGCGCCACGTGTTTCCCCGATTTCACATCAAAGACCTTTACCGCGTCACCGGCCTCGTCGGCGACGTAAAGGTGGCCGCGGCGCACGACAATGCCGCGCACTGAGTGCCGCGGTTTGCCGTGCACGTCCAGCACCACCTTGAGCCCTTGCGGTGCGGGCACATCAAGCGGCGGGTGGGCACCGGCTTCGGGCAGCTTGCCCTGGCTGGAGGCCACAATAGTGCCAGGCAGGAAATTGCCCTTGGGAAAGTTCTTGCGCAGGTGCGCCGCCACGGCCGAGGGCTTGCGCGTGTTGGGCAACAGGGCGATGACGGTGTTGGTGTCCTGGCAGGAAAGGTACAGCCGGCCGTCGTCACCCAGCTCGACATCAAAAGGGTGGACCATTGCCGCGACGTTCTTGGCGTGGGCGATTACCTCGGCAAAGCGGAAGGTGTCGCCATGGCGGCGGTAGCGTGCAATGTGGCTGTCCTTGCGCCAGGCGTTGGCAATGTACAAGTCATCGCCCACCAGCGCAAAGCCGCGGGCGATGTGCAACTGATGCGCGCCGGCCGTCTGGTCAAGCAACAGGGGATGCTTTTTGCGCGGTGTGCCGTCGTCCTCGAATACGCCGATGTTTTCGACGCCGGATTTGCCTTCGCCGCGATAACTAATCCACCACATGATGTTTGTCCTCCGGTTGTTCAGGGTTCAGGATAGTAAGTTTGCGCCGCGCCGGCAAGCAATCCGTGGAACGGCGCGCGTCTGATCAATAAGCATCCGGGTAATCCGGTGTTTCACGGGCCGCCGTGTGAAATGCAAGTGGCCAGTGCCGCCCCGGTGCTGCCAAGCGCCGGCCGGCGCACCCGCGCGGCGTGTTGTTTCGTGCGAAAGCCTGAAGTCATCCCGTGCTTCATCCCATTCTTCCATTTGTTTGATTCCGGATGCGGAGGAAAAAGCGCACGCCCGACAAGGGTTCACGACCTTTCACGAAGGGGTGCGGATGTTAAACGCAATATTCAGGTTGAGAAGGTGGCGGGTATCGTCAAGGGCCTGATGTCTTATCATGTGTCCGGTGCCGGTTTCATGAGCCGGCTCGTGACCATTTTTATGGAAAAAAAGACGATGAAAAGAATTTACATGGCGGTGCTGGCCGGCGCTCTGGGCGTTATTGCCAATTCTTCCCTGGCGCAAAACGCCGTGCGCATACGCGGCGACATCACCGCCATCAACGGCAACACGCTGTCGGTGAAAACGCGCGAGGGACAGGATCTGCAGGTCGAACTCGCCGGGAAAGCCAGCTTTGCCTACATGAAGGCGCTCAAGCTCGAGGACGTCAAGCCCGGAACGCCGCTGGGCACCAGCGCGGTCAAAGGACCGGATGGCAAGCTCATCGCCCGGGAGTTGCACCTCTTTTCCGCCGAACGCGGCGTTCCCAACGAAGGTCACCGTCCCTGGGACCTGGAGCCGGGCTCGACCATGACCAACGCCACCGTGTCTGCGGTCGCCGAGGCGACCGGCGGGCGTGAAATCACGCTCACCTACAAGGACGGCAAGCAGCAGGTCATCGTGCCCGCCGGTATTCCGGTGGTGAGCGCCGTCGAGGGCGATCGCTCGCTGCTGGCGGTGGGACTTTACGTGGTTATCGCCGCCACCGTCAGTCCGGACAACAAAATCAGCGCCACGCGCGTGCAGGTGACCCGCGACGGCGTCAGGCCGCCGACCTGAAGGTTTGTCGCCAACCCGCTGCGCCTGTTCGCAGCTTCTAGCCCGGTTCCATGCCGTGCTTGCGTATGACCGGTGTGGCGGCGGGTGAGCCGAGAAATTTCATCAACGCCCTTGCGGCGGCGGGCTCCTTGGCCGCGGTGTGCACCCCGCCGGAGAACACGGTGATGTTCTGCACATCGGGCGGCAGCGGTCCGAGAAAAGTGATTCCGGCGACGGGCAGCAATTCGCTCACCTGCTGAAAACCGATTTCGGCCTCGCCGCGTGCGACCACCATGCCGACCGGATTGCCGGGCTTGGTTTGCAGGATTTTTGCCTTCACCTCGTCCGTGATGCCCATGCGCGCGATCATCGCGGTGATGTGGTCGCCACTGGGGCCGCTGGAGTGGGCGATTGATTTCGCACTCAGCAGGGTGCGCTTGAGCGCCTCGCCCGAGCTGATGTCGGGCCTCGGCGCTCCCGCGCGCACTGCCACGCCCACGCCTGACTTGGCCAGGTCGATGCGGCTGCCCGGTGCGAGCCTGCCCTCCTGGGTTAATGCTTCGATGGGCGGTCGGGCGAGTATGACAAGGTCCACCAGTTCGCCCGCGCGGATGCGTTTTTGCACATCCAGCCCCCCCACCCACTGGGTCACGACCTTGTGCCCGCTGGCTTTTTCGAATTGCGGTACCAGCTCGAGATAAAATTCTTTCACGGCGGCCGATGACATCACCGTGATTTCAGCGGCGCTTGCCGCGGCGGCGAACATGCACAAGGCGGTGGCGGCGAAGTGTCGGAGGGCAGGGTGGTTCATCGGTTTTCTCCGGGGTGAAATTGACCGAAAGTATGCCCGATCCGCCGGGGAGGGGGCGCCACCAGCGCGCTTGGCTTGCCGAAATGCGGCGCGCGTGGTTCCGGTGTCGGCAATTGTGTATGATGGATTTCGCTGGCGCGGGCATGTTGCCCCGACACTGTTCACGGAGGTCGCAGATGGGTAGAGGGATTCTTCTTGTGGCAAGCGCATTGTGCGTGCTTGCCGGCAGCGGGATTGCCACGGTTCAGGCGCAGACTTGGCCCGCCAAGCCCATCAAAATGATCGTCGGCTATCCGCCCGGCGGCGGGGCGGATGTGATGGCCAGGCTCATAGCCGAACGACTGAGCCGCACGCTGGGCCAGCAGGTGCTTGTCGAGAACCGCGCCGGCGCCAGTGGCACCATTGGCACGGCTGCCGTGGTGCGTGCCGATCCGGATGGCTACACCTTGTTGTTGGCCACCGTGTCGGACATGTCGATTGCGCCGGCGATGAACAAGTCGCTGCCCTTTGATGTGGAGAAAGACCTGCAGCCGATTACCCAGGTTGCGCGCGGGCCATACATTCTGGTCGCCAACCCCGGCTTCCCGCCCAATACGCTTCCCGAGATGGTGGCCTATATCAAGGCCAATCCGGGCAAGGTCAGCTATTCGTCGTTTGGCGAAAAAACGCTCAATCACCTGTTTGGCGAAATGTTCAAGGCCGCCGCCGGGATAGACAGTCTGCATGTGCCCTACAAGGGAAGCGCCCCTTCGATTGCCGACCTTGTCGGCGGTCAGATCCAGTACAGTTTTGACAACCCGGCGGTTACGCTGGCGCTGGTGAAGGGAGGCAAGTTGAAGGCGATTGCCGTTACCTCGGCGCAGCGTTTGTCCGGGGCCGACAGCATTCCGACCGTGGTTGAGGGCGGCCAGCCAGAACTGGTGGGCGGTACCTGGTATGGCTTATACGCCCCGGCCAAGACCCCGCGTTCCGTCGTGGACAAACTCAATGCAGAAATGCTGGCTTTGCTCAAGTCCCCTGAAATGATCAAGTTGCTTGAGGATCGTTATTTCCAGCCGGCGGGAGGCACGCCGGAGGAGCTCGGCCGTGTGATGACGCGTGAAATCGCGCAGTGGCGCCAGCTGGCGGCAAAAATAGGCCTCAAGATCGAGTAGGGATTCGTCGCGACCTGCGCCGAAGAAAATTACTCCGCGAGTTTTGTAATACCAACCGTCCAACGCACCGCCAGTACGGCGGCGCCACCATCCCCGATGAAACTTCCACTCCAAAACCTGATGAATCCGCGCACCCTCGCCATCGTCGGCGCGTCCGAACGTCCCGAGGCGATAGGCACGCGCGTGCTCAACAATCTCAGGATCATGGGTTTCCCGGGGAGTATTTACCTCGTTAATCCGCGCTATACATCGCTTAATGGCGAACGTTGCTATCCCTCGCTCGCGGCACTGCCCGAAGTGGTCGATGCGGCGTTCATCGCCGTACCCGCCAGCGGCGGCCCTGAGTTGGTGGAGGAGGCCGGTCAATGCGGCATCAAGGGAGTGTTCATCAACGCCAACGGTTATGCCGACGGTGACGCCGAGGGCGTGGCGCTGCAGCGGCGCATCGAGGCCATTGCAAGTAAATACGGCATTGTCATCGCCGGGCCGAACAACCTCGGCCTGATAAATGTGCATGACAGGAAGGCGATGTGGACGCCGCGCTACATGAAGCGCGTCAACCCCGGGCCGGTCGCCGTGATATCGCAAAGCGGATCGATTGCCTTGATTCTCGCAGAAGACGAGCGTGACCTTGGTTTCGCCTACCTTGTCACCACCGGCAATGAGGCGGGTGCCAATGTCGCCGATTATCTTGGCGAAGTGGCGCGTGACGACCGTGTCGGCGTGATCCTGATGTTTCTCGAGACCATACGCGATCCGGTCAAGTTTGCCGCGGCGGCGCACGAGGCGGCGAGGCGCGGCAAACGCATCGTCGCGCTCAAGCTGGGCACCAGCGACGGCGGGCGCGCGCTGGTGCAGGCGCACACCGGCAGTCTTGCCGGCGAGGACAGTCTTTACGATGCCTACTTCAAGGCGCTGGGCATCGTGCGTGTGCGCGATCTGGATGAAATGCTCGAGACCGCGGTCATCCTCGCCGGCGCAAGCGCGCCGCCGCCCACGCGGCACACCGTCATTGTCACGCTCTCGGGCGGGGAGGCGGCGCTGCTCGCCGACATCGGTGAGGAGCTGGGGCTTGCCTTTGCGCCGCTCGCGCCCGAAACTCTCGCGGCGCTGCGCCCGGCCTATCCACCGTACTCCACCGTCGGCAACCCCGTTGATGCCTGGGGCCTGGGTTTTAACGCCGAGCGCTTTCGCATCGTGCTCGGCGCCTTGCTGGCCGATCCGGCCATAGGCACCATCGGGTTTTCGGTTGACGCACCCGGGCGCGGCGGCTGCGACACGCCCTACGCCTGCATCATGGCTGAGGCCTGCGCGGAACATATGACCGACAAGCGCCTGGTATTTATCAATAACACCGCCGGCTCCGGCGTCAATCCCGATGTGCGCAAGATTCTGGATGCGGTGGGGATTCCGTATTTGTCCGGCATGCGCACCGCGCTTGCGGCAATACGCAATATGGTCGACCTGCCCGCCGCACCACCGGCCAGAATTGCAATGCCGGCATCCTCGCTGCAGGCCATTCCCGCCGACGAGCCGTCGCGCTTTAAGCTGCTTGGCGCCGCGGGCGTCGCCATGATCGACTCCGAGCATGCCGGGAGCGCCGCCGCCGCCGTGGCGGCGGCAGCGCGTATCGGCTACCCGGTGGTGATGAAAGGTATTGCCGACCACCTGCCGCACAAGAGCGACCTCGGGCTGGTAAGGCTCGGGCTTGCCGACGCGGCTGCGGTCACCGCCGCGTTTGCGGCGCTTGACGCCATACTCAAGGCAAATGCAAGGGGCGGATCGCCGGGGGAGATCATCGTCGAGAAAACCGCCACCGAGGGCATCGAGCTGATTGTCGGCATACGCAACCAGAAGGGCTTTGGCAGCTTTGTCGTGGTTGGCCCGGGCGGTGTGCTGGTGGAAGTTACCGGCAAAGCCGCCGTGCGCATGGGGCCGGTGGACGAGGAAACGGCGCTTGCCATGCTCGATGAGACCGTGGCGGGCAAGCTGCTGCGCGGGGTGCGCGGCAAGGGGCCCTGGGACATCGGCGCCGCCGCGAAAGCCATCGCGGCTTTTTCGCGTTTTGGCGCCGCCCATATCGACAGCCTTGCAGAACTTGAAATCAACCCGCTCATTGTCGGTGCCAAAGGCCGTGGTGCAGTGGGGGTGGACGTCCTGCTGGAGCCATACAAAGAACAGGAAAAGGAGCAAACATGAGTTACGAGCAGCTGCTTTATGCGGTTGATGATCGCGTGGCGACCATTACCTTCAACCGACCCGAGCGCCACAACGCACTGAGTGTAATCCTGGTAGATGAAATCATCGCGGCAGTCGCGCAGGCGGATGCCGATCCGGAGGTGAGGGTGGTCATCATCGCCGGCGCCGGCGGCAAGTCGTTTTCCTCGGGTTATGACATCAAGGAATCGGCGTTGAAGCCCAAGCGCACCATCGCCGACTGGCGTGTGCGCATGCAAAAGGACATCAAGTTCACGTACTCTGTCTGGGACTGCAGCAAGCCCGTTATCGCCCTCGTTGACGGATTTTGCCTCGCCGGCGGATTGGAGTTCGCCATGTGCTGCGACATGCGTTACTGTTCCGAGGGTTCGACTTTCGCCGCACTTGAGGCGCGTTTCTCCAATGGTATTGCAACGCTGATGATGCCCTGGTTGATCGGGCATAATGCGCGCCGGCTCATTTATACCGGCGACACCATCGATTCGGCCGAGGCGTACCGCCTCGGCTTGGTGGACAAGGTGTTTGCGAAAGAGGCCCTGCACGCGGAGGTGACTAAAATTGCCAAGCGCATGTCGCGCGTGTCCCTTGACTGCCTGATATTCAACAAGAAAGCGATCAACCAGACTTTCGAGACGATGGGGCTGCGCAACGCCATCCAGTATGGTTCTGAAGTGAGCGCCTTGATGGATTCGATCGGCTCCCCCGAGGCGGCGCAGTTCGATTCCATTCGCCGTGAAAAAGGCATGGGTGCGGCGCTGCAATGGCGCGCCCAGCAATTCGCTCCATATGAGTAGGCATTGGGCGATTGAAAAAAGGCTTCACGAGGCGCAGTAACGCGATATCGTCAAGGCTGGAAAAAAAGGGGGAATGCCGATGAAATGGTGCAGGATTGCGCGCGACAGTGGCCCGGCCTACGCGTTGGTCGAGGGAGAAGGGGCGGAGGCCGAGGTTACGATGCTGCGCCGCGCGCCCTTCGATGGTGTCGAGACCACCGGCACGCCGCGTCCGCTTGCCGGCCTTACCCTGCTGCCACCGGTGATGCCGGCGAATTTTTACGCCGCCGGCCTCAATTATGCCGCGCACATCGAGTGGGCCAGCAGCCGCCACGGCCTGCCGCTCAAGCTGCCGGCGCAGGCCGACATCGGCTATCGCTCCGCCAATGCGCTGGTGGGCAGTGGTGCCGATGTCGTTGTCCCGAAAAATTCTCCCGGCCCGATCGAATTCGAGGGCGAACTCGTCGCGGTGGTTGGCAAAAAAGCCAAACACCTTACCGAGGCCAATGCGCTTGACTGCATCGCCGGCTACACCCTTGGCAACGACCTGAGCGAGCGCAGCTACCAGAAAAGCGACCGCACTTTGTGGCGCGCCAAGAATATCGACACCTTCAAGCCGATGGGGCCTTATGTGGTTGACGGCATCGACCCGATGGCGCTGACCATAGGCGTGCGCATCAACGGCAAAGTCGCCTCCGAATACAGCACGTCAAAAATGGTGTTCAGCCTGCAGCACTACATCGCGCGCATGACCGAATTCGTCACCTTGTATCCGGGCGATGTCATCTGGCTGGGGTGCGACGGGCCGACCGTGCCGGCGCTGCAGCCAGACGACCTGGTGGAGGTGTATTGCGACCAGATCGGCGTGTTGTCCAACCGCGTGGTGCGCGAGAGGTGACTCTCCGGCGCGAAAGTTGCCGAGGCGGTCACTGCCTGAAATGCTGCAACTGTCGCGAACGGCACTAACGTAAGCGCCTTGCGCCCCGTTGTCGTCATCCCCGCGAAAGCGGGGATCCATGGGGTTGGGTTTGTGCCCAAACAACGAACCCCATGGATTCCGGGTTCCGCTACGCGGCCCCGGAAGGACGAGTGTTTCCTAAGGAAGCTCTGATTAAGTCCGTCATTCCCGCGAAGCTTGTCCTCGAATGCCTTAATCGGGGAGCGGGAATCCACCTTGACCTAAAGCGTGGATTCATTGAGTCAAAATGGATTCCCGCTTTCGCGGGAATGACGATTTATGGACTT
>CAMAWC010000082.1 GCA_945861875.1 Bordetella parapertussis | reverse complement strand
CGCTCGACGTGCAGCCAGGCCGGCTTCACCATGCTCGAGCTGGTGGTATTCATCGTCATCGTCAGCGTCGGCCTGGCGGGTGTGCTCAGCGTGCTCAACCAGGCCTCGCTCAAAAGCGTTGACCCGTTTCCGATCAAGCAGGCGCTGGCGGTGGCGGAGGGCTTCATGGACGAGATCAGCCTCAAGCCCTATGCCGACCCGGCCGGCGGCTTCAGCGGTGCGGCAACCCAGGCCAACCGGTCGCAATTTGACGATGTCAGCGATTACAACGGCTACAGCCAGGTGGGGGTCTATTCTCAGGCGGGGGGCAGTGCGCTGGCTGGATTGGGCAGCTACAGCGTCGCCATCAGTGTCGTCGTGACCACGCTTAACGGCGCGGCCGCGAAACTTATCACTGTCACCGTTACCGATCCCAAGGGCGACAGCTATGCGCTGGCCGGCTACCGCACCAGTTATTTCTAGGCGCTGGCCCAGCCGGGATGCGCCTTGCCGGCGCGGCTTTACCCTGCTCGAAGTGATTATTGTCATTACCATCACCGGCATCATTGCCGCGGTGGTGGCGGTATTCATCCAGCAGCCGGTGCAGGGCTATTTTGATACGGTGCGGCGTGCGCAGCTGAGCGATTCGGCCGACATCGCGCTGCGCCGGATGGCGCGCGACGTGCAAACGGCCCTGCCCAATACCATCCGCTCGGGGGATGCCAATAACTACTTTCTCGAGTTCCTGCCGATGCGCTCGGGCGGGCGCTATTGCGCCGCCGTCGATTGCGGCGACGCCTTCGACATCACCAGCGCCAGTGACAACAGTTTTGCCGTGCTTGGCCCGGGCGTCAGCGTCAGTAGTGGCGACGGTATCGTCATTTTCAACACCGGGCAGAGCGGGGCCGACGCCTACGTTGGCGGCAACCGGCGCACATTTTCCGGTACCGCGGGGGCTTCCGTGTCGGCCATCAGTTACAGCATCGCCGCCGGGCAGTTCCCGCTCGCCTCGCCGAGCA
Source organism: Bordetella parapertussis (assembly GCA_945861875.1). GTDB lineage: Bacteria > Pseudomonadota > Gammaproteobacteria > Burkholderiales > SG8-39 > CAITSH01. The sequence continues at coordinate 14,610 of CAMAWC010000082.1, read as the reverse complement.
ACCGTTTCCAGGTGGTGTCCACCGCGATAACCTATGCCTGCGATGCCGCCAGCGGCGTGTTGCGGCGTTTCAGCGGTTACGCCATCCAGGGCAGCCAGCCGACCGCCTTGAGCGGCGGGCAGCTTGTCACCGCCAGCGGCAATGTCTCCGGCGCGATTCTGGCGAGCGACGTGGTCTGTGCCACGGGTGCGGGCGACCTGGGCACCGGCTTTGATGTGCGCGCCACCGACAGCCTGCTGGGCATGCGTATACAGTTGCGCAGTTCGGGTGAGAGTGTCTCGCTTTACCGCGAAGTGCATGTGGATAACGCGCCGTGAATAATCCGTCCGGGAAAATCATTCCTCGGCTTCGTGGCACGCGCCAGCACGGGTTTTCCATAGTGGCGGCGATATTCATCCTGGTGGCGCTGGCGGTGCTGGGCACCTACATCGTCAGTGTCACCAGCAACCGCAGCGTCTCGCTTGCACTCGACCTGCTCGGGTCGCGCGCTTATCAGGCGGCGCGTGCGGGCATCGAGTGGAACGCCTACCAGATCGTCAATCCGGAAAACACCAACACCCTGGTGGCGCCGTTCACCACGCCCTATACCTGTCCGGCGACGGCAAACATCTCCGGAATGAGCGGTGTGCTCGCCGGATTTACCGCGAGTGTGGGCTGTACGATGAACTCGTACACCGAAGCAGGTAACACCGTGCGCGTGTTCCAGGTCGTGTCCACTGCGTGCAATGACCCGACCGGCGGCGCCTGCCCGAACAATGCCTCGACCAATCTGAGCTACGTCGAGCGCCAGATCACCACGGTGTTTGCCACTTGCCGTCTGCCTTCCGGAGCGAGTTGTTGATGCGCTGCTTGTCGGAAGCCGTAAGACAGCGGGCGTACATGGTGCTCGCGCTTCAAGGTCGGTTGCGGCTCGGTGTTTCGTTTTGCCTTGCCGCAACGATGTTGCTGGCCAGTGCCGCGACACAGGCCGCGTTGACGGTAACGACCGCGACCGGGGGCACCAGTATTTCGGCGGACAAGGCGGACAATGCGACAAGCCCTGCATGGACCAGTCTTGGCCGGATCGTATTGACAGAACCCGGTGGTGGCGGAGGCAGATGCGAATTGAGCAATTACGCCGGGGGGGGAACCACGGTGCAGACGGTGGTGATCAAGGCGCCCACCGGCTGGATTTTTAATACTGCGCAAGTCCCGGTTATCACTGAATCCGGCACCGACGTCACTTCATTTTCCCGCGCCTTTACAGATAACCAGACCCTGGTCGTATCCCTGACGGTCAATGCGTGCAACTCCAACGATGCGCTGACCATTGGCACCAACACCGCTGGCGCTAACCAGTTGCAGGTCCGCGCCGTCGACGGCGGTTGCGTCACCGGTGCAGACGATATTTACGTCGATGCCTCCAGTACCGCAGCACTGGTTGGAATTACCAGGGGCACGGCTGGAACCAGCCTGGGCGCGCTTTCCCTGGTTGTTGGCGCGGCGAGCAAGTTTATCGTTACGGCGGCGGGGGAGACCTTCACCGACGCCAGCACACCGCGGCAGAACACGGTTTCGGCCAGCGGTTGCACCGGGACAAGCGGCAATTCCGGAACGGTCACCACCCAGACCGCGGGTACCGCCTTTACCGGCTCGCCCGCCGGCATGCAGATTCGTGCCACCGACCAGTTCTCCAACCTTGTCACCACCTATACCGGGGCCAAGTCGATTACTTTTTCCGGATTGGCAACCAGCCCGGCTTCGACCCTGCCCTTGTACAACGGGACCAGCACGACGACAAAATCAATCACCTTTACCAGCGGCGCGACTGCGGCGCTTTCGCTGACGGCCTACGCGTCGGGGGCGCAAACGATTACCGTGACCGATGGCACGCTGTCGGGCACCAGCTCCAGCGTTACCGTCAATTCCGCAGCCTTGAATAATTTTCTGGTTGCCGGCTCCGGTTGCGGGCCGACACCCAACCAGACGCCTTACTCCGGCACACAGGCTTCCGGCGTGGCCTTTTTGCTTTGCTTCAAGGCCCGCGATGCCTATGGCAATACCGTCACCAGCTTTACCAGTACCGTAAACCTGAGCGTCGTGTGTACCGGGGACGCCTCCCCGACGCGATCTCCGGCCACCAGCGCGGCGTTCACCCTGGGTGTGGCCGACAGCCAGAGCGTAACCATCACCACCACCGGTTCACCTTGCGTCATAACCGCAACCAAAGGCAGCTCCGGCAGCAGTGGCAGTATCACCATCACCTCGTCAGTGGCCAGTTTCGACGTGGTCGAGGTGGGTGCGGCGCGCGCCACGCCCATTTACCTCAAGCTGGCGGGAACCGCCTTTACGCTTGATGTATTGGCGCTTAACAGCAGCAACGCCTTGTTCACCACCTTTGCCGGGACCGTGACGGTGGAACTGGTGGATGCCGCTTCAAGCGGGACCTGCAGTGCCATGACCTCGTTGACGGCCCCGGTGAATCTCACGTTCACTTCAGGCACAGGACGCAAGACGACGGCCACCATCACGTACGCCAATGCCGCGGCCAACGCCAAGGTGCGTATTATCAACGCGTCTCCCAGCGTCACTTCTTGTTCGACCGACGCCTTTGTCATCAGGCCGGCCGGCTTCACCATCGATTCGACGCTGAACAACGCACCCACGACCAAATCGACTGCGGGGGGCAGCTTTACCCTGACCGCCGCGACCGGAACCACGGCTTACACGGGAACGCCGCAGATCGTCGCCAGCAGTCCGATTGCCGCACACGCCGGCGCCGTTGCGACCGGAACACTGAGCGGCACTTTCGGCGCCGCGGTGTCCGGGACAGCGACAGGAGCAAGTTTCACTTATAGCGAGGTGGGCACCTTCCAGTTCGTTGCAGCGGCGGTGTACGACTCGAGTTTTGCCGCGATCGACTCGGCGGCGGGCGACTGCATCGCGAGCAGCAATTCGAATTCGCCATCCGGCGGCAAGTATGGTTGCAATATCGCCAACCAGGCGGCGAGCGCGCAATTCGGACGTTTTTACCCGGCGTATTTCTGGCTCGATACCACGGGCGGCAGTGCGCCGCTGCTCACCGATCGCAGTGGCCTCGCTTCCTGTTACCCGGCGACCACGGGCAGCATCGCGGCGGCAAGCGCGTCACTGTCGGTGGCGTCGGCCGGCGGATTTGCCACAGGCGACACCGTGGTGGTGAAGGGGGCGGGGGCTGCCGGGGGGGATCTGGTGACTACCATCAGCGCCGGCCCGCCTGGCACGACATTCACGCTCGCCGCCGCCGCTTCGACGGCCGCCGCCACCACCCGCGTGCGCAAGTACGGCTTTACCTACATGGACGAGACGCTCACGCTGTCATTCCGCCTGAGCGCGCGCAATTCCATCGGCGGTCCTCCTGGTGCGATTACGCAAAACTACCAGGGCGCCACTTATGCGACGTTGGTGACGGGAACGCCGGTGCCCGCCAATTTCAATGTCGGCGCCATATCCGGGGGCACCGATCGCAGCAGCCGGATCAGTACCACGCTGGGGTTGAGCGGTGCATGGAGCGCGGGTACGCTCGACGGTGTGATGACGCTCAGCCCGATGCGTGCGGCTGCAGTGGACGGCCCGTTGACCAGCCTTGACATCGGTATCAACCCGAGCGACAACAGCAACGGAGACAACGTGCAGATCAACGCCGCCCAGCGCACACTGGCGATATCGGCGGTCAACTATGCCAGGCTCGATCGCACCGACGCTTACTTTGGCCGGTTGCGCATGCAAAACGCCCTGGGATCGCCGCTGCTGGCGCTGACCATTCCGATTGAAGCGCAGTATTTCTCGGGTTCAGTGTTCCAGCGTAATTCGGCGGACAGCTGCACCTCCCTGGCAGGCAGTAATTTCGCCGTTGGCAATTATCTGGGCTCACTCACCGCCGTCAACACGCCGGCGAGCAATCTGGTGGTGGGCGGAACATTCGCTTCGGGCTTGGGAAGTCTTTTACTCAACAAGCCTGGCGGCGGCGCAACGGGCAGTGCGGACATCACCGTCGGATTGGGCGCCACCACCGGCGCGCAACCTTGCACCACGCCTTCCTGGAGCCCGACGGTGACTGCGGCCGGCGCGAAATCCTATTTGCGCTACCAATGGTGCGGGGCTGCGAATGATCGCGATCCGGTTGCGCGCGCCACCTTCGGTGCCTACCGCAACAACTATATTTTCCGGCGCGAAAACTACTGAGTATCGGGAAAAGCCGCCTGGTTCCCGGCGGTTTTAACGTGGTTTCACCGCCGGTGCCCACTCCGCGGTCCGCTTGCAAACTCCAAGCCCGATTTGCTGCCTGCATGACAAGAGCGGCCGACGGTGTGTGCGTATTCTAAATTAATGATAATAATCAATCAGATAAGAATATTGACTGGAAATCTCGAGGAGACTGCGACGAAACCACTGCCAATTTGGAAAAGCTATCTTTAACAATGGTTTAATTCAATAATTTCAAGTAATATCACCACAGGCGCGCAGGCTGCGTTGCCCGCTTGAAAAGTGAGGAGGCAAGTTGCAGGTCGTGGTCGCTGACAAACTTAGCGTGCGTTATGCGTACGGCGATGCAGTCGGTGGCGCCGTATTGCAAGGCTATGGCGAGATTTTTCTCGACAGCCGCACCTCCAACCTGGGCAAGGCGTTTCGCGCCTCCGGGTTGGCGCGCCGCGCTGCGGTGGCGACCCTGCTCAAGCCGGGTGAATACCAGTTCGTCTCTGTCGAGACGCCAAACGTTCCGGCCGCCGAGGTCAAAGCGGCGATGCGCTGGAAGCTGAAGGAACTCATCGATTTCCCGGTTGAGGAGGCGACCTACGACATTCTCGCCATTCCGCCGCAGTCGGGTGCGGCGGCCAGCCACCAGTACGCCTATGTGGTGGCGAGCAACAATGCGCTTATCCGCAGTTATATGACGCGCTTTGACGAGGCGCGCATCGGCTTGACCGCCATCGACGTGCCGGAGACGGCGCAACGCAATATTTCGGCCTTGTTCGAGCAGGAGGGCCGCGGCCTTGGCCTGTTGTTCATGGATGAGTCCGGGGGGCTGTTGACCCTGACCGCAGGCGGCGAGTTGTTGTTGTCGCGACGAATTGAAGTAACGCCTTCGCAGATCGAACAGGCGCTCCCCGAGGAACGTGAGGATTTGTTCGAGCGCGTGCTGCTCAACCTGCAGCGCACCATCGACGGCTTTGAGCGCCAGTTCAGCCAGGTGGTGGTCGGGCGGCTGATGTGCGGTCCGGCGGCCGACGACTGTGGGCTGAGCAGTTTTCTTGCCGCCTACCTGGGCATCAAGGTCGAAGCCCTCGACCTGGCCAGCGTGATGAAAGTGCCCGAGGGCATGGATCTGGCGGCGCAGGCGCGGTTCTTTCACCTTATCGGTTGCACCCTGCGCGGACAGGCCTGAACCATGGCGCAGCAGATAAATCTTTTCAACCCGGCGCTGCGGCCCAAGCGCGAGTGGGTCACCGCCGCGAACATGTTGATGGCGATGGCTGCCATTGCCGTGGTCATGCTGTTGTACGGAACGGTGGTCGTGCGCGACTCGAGGCAGGCGCAGTTGCGCGCGGATACCGCGGCAGCCGGTGTCAAGGGCCTGCGCGACCAGCTGGTGACCGAAGCGGCTGTGTTGAAACGCGGACCCGACAAGGCCCTGGGCGATGAAATCGCCCGTCTTGAAGCGGCGCTCAACGTGCGCCAGCAGATCATTGCGCGCTTTCAGGGCGTCGGCATCGGCAATACCGAGGGCTTTTCGCGCTACCTCGAGGCGTTCGCGCGCCAGCGCACGCCCGGGGTCTGGCTCACCGGCATGAGCCTGTCGGGGGCCGGCGGAGATATTTTCATCCGCGGCAGGGCGCAAAGCGCCGACTTGTTGCCGGCGTTTGTCGTCGCGCTCAACCGCGAAGAGGCCTTGCGCGGCAAGGCGGTGCGCGAGTTGCAGCTCGAAGAGCGAACGGAAGCGCGGCAGCCGCGTGATGCCGCGCGGCCCGCCGATGCGGGCGCGGTTCGCGCGCCCCAGGCGCCGACAAATGTCCGCTTTATCGAGTTTTCCCTTGGCACGCGCGCCAGCGCAAAGAGCGACGGTTAGCACATGTCCGAAGCCTGGAAAAAATTGAACGCGCGGGTGGCCGGCCTCAGCATGAGGGAGAGGGCGATGGTGTTTTTCGGCCTGGTTGCCCTAATGTTCATGCTGGCGGATTCGGTCTTTTTCGAGCCCGCCCGCGCCAGGCAAAAGCGCGCCGCCCAGTCAGAGGCGACCAACCTCAGCGAGATTGCGCAGTTGCAGCTGCAATTGCTCGAGCTTGCACGGGCCAAGGCGCTGGACCCGGATCTGGCAAAGCTCAAGCGCGCCGCCGAGATCAAGGCGAGCGCAGAAGAACTTGGGCAAAAAATCCGCGCGCAATCTGCACAGATGATCGAGCCTGATCGCATGGGCGATTTGCTCAAGCGGCTGCTTGCCGAGCGGCCCGGTGTGACCCTGGTCGGCATGAAAACCATTCCGCAGCAGCTTATCAATCTGGGCACGGGCGGCGCGGAGGCGGTCGCGCCGCCCGCGCCGCCCGCCGCCAACCGCACTGCCGGCACAAAGCCGGCCGAGGCGGTGGCGACTCAGCCGGTCGCGCTCTACCGCAACGGCATGCAACTGGTGCTGCGCGGCGGCTTTTTCGACCTGCTCGCCTATTTGCGCGAGCTTGAAAAACTGCCGGTGAATATTTACTGGGACAATCTGGAATTGACGGTGCTCGACTATCCGGTGTCGCAAATGACGCTGGTGGTGAACACCATAGGTATTGATCCGGCTTGGATGAAGATATGACGGTCGCAGTCCGCATGCTGGTCTTGTCCGCGCTGGCGAGTGTTGCGCTGAGCGCCGGTGCGCAGGCGCTAGGTGACCCGACGCAGCCGCCGGGCGGCGGCGCCCTTGGCGATGCGGCGCAGGTTCCGGCCGGACCGGTGTTGCAGGCCATTGTGCTCGAACCCCACCGCAAATTCGCGGTGATCAACGGCAACACTGTCAAGCTTGGCGGGGAGTTCGAGGGGGCCAGGCTGACGCGCATCACCGTCTCGGAAGTCACGCTCAAGAATGGGACAGAAACGACAGTGCTCAAGCTTTTTCCGGATGTAACCAAGACGCCGAGCGCCGACGGGCGCAAGACCAAACGGGTACAACCCGCCCAAGAGAGTCCGCGATGAAAAAAAGCCTGCCTTTGCTTGCCTGTCTTGCATTTCTGCTCGCATGCACAAATTACCCACCCAAGGTAAACAAGGTCGATGACCAGATCAGCAGCGCACTCAACGAGGCTTCCGCGCAAAAGCCCAGGCCGGCCGATGACAGCAAAATGCGCGAAGCCCTGTTGCCGCCGCTGCGGGTCACCATGCCCGAAGTGAGCAACCGGCCGATCGAGCCCAGGTTCGACTTGTCGGTGAGCGCGGCGCCGGCGATGCAGGTATTCATGTCGCTGGTTACCGGCACGCGCTACAGCATGCTGGTCCACCCCGAGGTACAGGGCAGCATTTCGCTCAACCTGAAGGATGTCACCGTCAAGGAGGCGCTCGATTCAATCCGCGAAGTCTACGGCTACGAGTACCGGGTCGAGGGGACGCGCATTTACATCCAGCCGGTCGGCCTGCAGACGCGCGTATTCAACGTCAATTACCTCATCGGCAAGCGCATCGGGCGCACCGATGTTCGCGTTACCTCGGGCTCGGTGACCGACACGGCACCCTCTTCGGGGGCTTCCGGCGGTGCGGCGCCGGCCACGGCGGCTGCGGGCGCGGGAACGACGGCGGGACTGTCGGCCATCGTCGATGATGCGGCCCGCGTCCAGACCCACACCCTCAGCGATTTCTGGGAGGAGTTGCGCCGCACCCTTAGTACGATTGTCGTCCCGGACCAGGGGCGGCGCGTGGTGGTCAATCCCCAGGCCGGTGTGGTGGTGGTGCGGGCGATGCCGGCGGAACTGCGCAGCGTTGATGCCTATTTGAAGGCCATTCGCGCCACCGTGGAACGCCAGGTCATGCTCGAGGCCAAAATCATCGAGGTCACGCTGAGCAACCAGTTCCAGGCCGGCGTGAACTGGGCCTTGTTCAACAATACCGGGCGGTCTGCCATCGGCATGATAGGGCCGAATACCACGCTGGGCGCCAGCGGCGCGCAGTCGACCACCTCCGGTAACTTCCTTGCCCCCGGTACGCTCACCCAGGGGCCAAACCCGGCGACGCTGGCCACTGCGGGGGTGACCGGCGCGCTGCTTGGCGGGACGCCCGGCGGTGCGCTGCTGGGCCTTGCGTTCCAGACGCAGAACTTCGCCGCGATGCTGCAATTCCTCGAATCGCAGGGCACGGTGCAGGTGCTCTCGAGCCCGCGCATCGCGACCATCAACAACCAGAAGGCGGTGCTCAAGGTCGGTACCGACGAGTTTTACCTGACCAACATCTCCGGCGGCACCACCAGCGCCACGGGCAACACGACGACGAATTCGGGCACCAATACCTTCCCCACGCTCACGCTGCGGCCGTTCTTTTCCGGGGTTGCTCTCGATATCACGCCGCAAATTGACGAGGATTCAAACATCATCCTGCACATTCATCCGTCGGTCAGCAACGTGCAGCAGGACAACCGGCAGATCAACCTGGGCACGACTTTCGGCGGCGCGGTCACCCTGCCACTCGCGCGCAGCACGGTCAGCGAAACCGACAGCATTGTGAAGGTCGGCGACAGCAACATCGTCGCCATCGGCGGCCTGATGAAGGTCGATGTCGCGGCCAACAATTCCGGCCTGCCCGGGGCGCAGGATTCGCCCTTCCTCGGCGCCTTGTTCAGCAGCAACGCCAGCGTCATGGTGAAAAAGGAATTGATAATCCTGATCAAGCCGACGGTGATCAAGAGCGACGAGGACTTGATACGCGATTTGCGCGAGACACGTGACCGCATCATGGGCGACAGCCTGTTCACCGGCAGCGAGAAGAAATAGTGATTTATCTCGACCACTTCCAGTTGCGCGAGGCGCCGTTCAGCATCACGCCTGACACGAGCTTTTTTTACGCCGGCGCGAGCAGCCAGGAGGCGTTGAATACGCTGCTTGTGGCGGTGAAGAGCGGCGAGGGTTTCATCAAGCTCACCGGCGAGGTGGGTACCGGCAAGACGCTGCTGTGCCGCACTTTCCTTGCCTCACTGGACGAGAGCTGGGTTACCGCTTACATTCCGAACCCCTATCTGGAACCCAAGACCCTGCTGATGGCGCTGGCCGAGGAACTGGGCATCAGCGTCGATGATTCGCTTGACCAGCACCGGCTGTTTCGCGCGATTAACCACGCGCTGCTCAATTTCGCCCGGCACAAGCGCCACGTCGTGCTGTGCCTGGATGAAGCGCAGGCGATGCCCCTTGAAACCATCGAGACGCTGCGTCTTCTTACCAACCTCGAGACGGAAAAGCGCAAGCTGCTGCAGGTGATACTGTTCGGCCAGCCCGAGCTCGACGAACGGCTGGCGGCGCCGGCGGTGCGGCAGATCCGCCAGCGCATCACCTTCCAGCACCAGCTGGCGACATTGACGCCGACCGAGGTCGGGCAGTACCTTGCGCACCGCATGTGGGTTGCCGGTTACCGCCAGGACCCGGTATTCACGGCGCATGCCGCGCGCATCATCCACAAGGCGAGCCGCGGTGTTCCGCGCCTGGTTAACATCCTTGCGCACAAGAGCCTGATGATTGCCTACGGCCAGGGCACGCGCAGGGTCGGCTGGCGGGAGATCCGCGCGGCGGTTGACGATACCCCGGCGAGTTACCGGGTGCGCAATGCCTGGGTCTGGTTCGCATTGCTGTGCCTTGCGTTCAGCGGCACCGGGGCGATGCTGATCAAATGAGCATCATCAACAAAATGTTGCGCGACCTTGACGGGCGCCAGGCGGCACCCCCCCTGGCCAAGCCGGGGACGGCACCGGAGGCGGTGCCGCAGGCGGTCAAGCCGGTCGTGGCCAAAACGCGCCGGGACTTTGGTGAAGCCTTCTGGCGCGCCCTGGGCGGCATCATGGTCATCGTCGTGGGCTGGATTGTCTGGCTCATTTACCAGCTTACGCCGCATCCCCTGGTGGCGCTGATCGCCTACGAGTTACGGTCGAAGACGCGCGTTGCAGCCAACGAGTCAGCAACGCCCGCGGCGGTGCCGGCGCCGGTGGCTGGTCCTGCTGCGCCTATCGCGCCTGTTGCCCCTGCTGTGCCAGCCGCGCAGCTTGCACCCCCGCCTTTGACTGCGGCTGCGCCGGCGCCAGCGGTGGAACGGGTCGAGCCTGCCAAACCCGGGGTGCCCAAGCCGGACATGCTCAAGCTGACCACCGAACTTGCCGCACCGCCGCTGCGCCCGTCCGTCAAGCCGGTAGCGGCAAGGGCGGAGGCACCGGCCAAAAGCATCGGCAAGGCCGCTGCGGAGGCCAAACGCGACGTGCCGGCTAATGTCGCCGCGCTTGCGCCGCCCACACCGCCAAAGCCGGAACCGGCGTTGGGCGCGCGGCCGATTTCACCCGGCAAGATTGAACGGCGCGAAAGTGTTTCGCCGCGTGAACGCGCCGAGCTCGAGTTGCGGCGCGCGGTGGCATTGGTCAACCAGGGACGCATGGCGGAGGGCATGGAGGCATTCCGAACCGCCCTGCAAATTGATCCGGCACATGAGGCGGCGCGCCAGACAATGGTGGCACTGCTGATCGAATCGAAGCATGTCGCAGAGGCCGAGGCCGCGCTGCAGGAGGCGTTGCGCATCAATCCGGACAACGGTCGCTTCGCCATGCTGCTTGCGCGCCTCATGGTTGATCGTGGTGATGTCGCCGGCGCACTTGCGCTGTTGCGGCCGCGGAGTGCCACCGAATCGGACAATGCCGAATATCACGCCTTTGTGGCGGCGCTGCAGCAGCGGCTAGGCCAGCACCGGCCGGCGATAGAGCAATTCCAGGCGGCGTTGCGAATCACGCCGGGTGCCGCCATCTGGTGGGCGGGGCTGGCGATGTCGTATGAAGCGACTGACCAGCCAAAGGATGCCCTGGATGCCTACAAAAGGGCAAAGTCTGCCGGCAACCTGCGTCCGGATCTTGCGACTTTCGTCGACAGCAAATTACGCCAGTTGCAGTAGGGTGGCATGAATGCCAGAGGCCGCTCCCGGAGTGCGTGAACATGACCTACGGAGCCATGAAACCTTGATCGACCGGTATGCGGAAATCTGTTCTGCATTCGCCTGGGATGTCCCGGCGCGTTTCAATATCGCCGCCGCCTGTTGTTCCCGCCACGCCGCCGACCCGTCGCGCGTTGCCCTGTACTGGGAGGACGAGGGCGGCGCCACGGAGGTGCATACCTACCGCGACCTGCAGCAGCAGGCCAACCGCCTGAGCAACGCCCTTGCGGCGCTGGGCGTGCGGGGTGGCGATCGTGTCGCCATCATCCTGCCGCAGCGGCCGCAAACGGCGATTGCACATCTTGCTTGCTACCAGCTGGGCGCTGTTGCCATGCCCCTTTCCATCCTGTTCGGTCCCGAAGCGCTGGAGTATCGCCTGGCCGACAGCGAGACCAGCGTGGCCATCGTCGATGCAGCCTCGCTCGCCAACCTTGAACCGATCCGCAATGACCTGCCGTTGCTGCGCCATGTGATCGGTGTCGCCGGCGCCAAGGCCGGCGGGCTGCTCGACTGGGAAGCGTTGCTCGCGCGCGCGTCCGACCGGTTCGTCGCCGTTGACACCGCGGCGTCGGACCCGGCCCTGCTCATTTACACCAGCGGCACCACCGGCCCGCCCAAGGGCGCGCTGATGCCGCAGCAGGCACTGTTGGGCAATATTCCCGGTTTTGTCCATTCCCACGACTTGTTTCCGCAGGAGGGGGATTTGTTCTGGTCGCCGGCCGACTGGGCCTGGACCGGCGGGCTGATGGACGCACTGTTGCCGACGCTTTATTTCGGCCAGGCGATTGTCGGCTATTGCGGCCGCTTTGAACCCGAGCGCGCTTTTTCTCTTATGGAAAAGTATGGCGTTCGCAACACCTTTCTTTTTCCGACCGCGCTGAAAATGATGATGAAGGCCGTGCCCGAACCGCGCAGCCGTTACAAGCTCTCCCTGCGTTCGATCATGAGTGCGGGCGAGGCGGTGGGCGAGACGGTATTTGCCTGGAGCGAGCAGGCGCTGGGCGTGACCATCAACGAAATGTTCGGCCAGACCGAGATCAATTACATCGTCGGCAATTCGCACACCCAGTGGCCGGCCAAGCCCGGTTCCATCGGACGGCCTTACCCGGGACACCGTGTCGCACTGATCGATGATGCCGGCAACGAGGTTGCGGTCGGGGAGAGCGGTGATGTCGCCATATGGGACGAGGGTGATCCGGTATTCTTTATCGAGTACTGGAAAAACCCCGAGGCAACGCGCGACAAGTACACCGGCAAGTGGTGCCGCACCGGGGACATGGCGAAGCGCGACGAAGACGGCTACTTCTGGTACCAGGGGCGCAGCGACGACATGTTCAAGAGCGCCGGCTACCGCATCGGCCCCTCGGAAGTTGAAAACTGCCTGGTCAAGCACCCGGCGGTCGCCAACGCCGCAGTGGTGCCCAGTCCGGATGCCGAGCGCGGCGCCCTGGTCAAGGCCTTTGTCGTGCTCACCCCGGGGAACATCGCTTCGCCGGAACTGGCGCATGCGCTGCAACAGTACGTTCGCGGCAAACTCGCGCCCTACGAGTATCCGCGTGAAATCGAATTTATCGCCGCCCTGCCCATGACCACCACCGGTAAGGTGCAGCGGCGCGTGCTGCGCCTGCAGGAAGAACAGCGCAAGGCGGCTGTGCCAGGCAACAACGAAAAGGACAGGGCATGAACCCCGAAACCACGCTTGGCCTGGCTGCCGGCCTGCTGACCACGATGGCCTTCCTGCCGCAGGTCTGGCAGGTGTGGAAATCACGATCCGCCCGTGACATCTCGCTGCCGATGTACCTGATATTCACCCTGGGGGTCGCGCTGTGGCTGGTGTACGGCCTGATGACTGCCGCGGTGCCGATCATTGTGGCCAATGCCGTCACCCTGTTGTTCGCCGGCGCGGTCCTGATAATGAAACTTCGTTTCGGATAAATGGCATGATGCGTGCTACCAGCGACAGTTTCGCAGTCCTTGATTTTCGTCATGAATAAATTTCAGTTATCCGCCCTCATCGGCGGCTTTGCCAACGCCCTGCTCATGGTGCTGTTTCCGCCGTACGACCGCACTGCGCTCGGGCGCATCGAACCGGGTTTTGACGCTTTTCACTTCGTGCTGCAACCGCCGGCGGGGCAAACGATCAACGCGGGCGTGCTCGCCATAGAGTTGCTGGCGGTCGCCCTTGTGGTGATCCTTGCGCTGTTTTTCCTGCGCGGCAGCCGCGGCGATCCGGCATATCCGCCGCGCCGCCCGCGCAGCGTGGTGTTCTCCTTCGCCGCCGTGCTGCTCGCCTTGATCCTGATTTTTCCGCCGTTTGAAACCATGCCGCTGTCCAGGATCGGCGCGGCGACGTTTTACGGTTTTGACATCGCTTTTGGCGGCGGTGTCCAGCGCGGCATTTTTGTGCCCATGCTGTTTCTTGAACTTTTATTGCTTGGCATCAACTTTGCCGTGTTCTGGTTGCTGTTTGATGTGATGGATCGCAGCAGCAGTGGCGCTGCCGACGCAAAGCCACTGGAACGGCGCAGGGCAAGGCCTGCGGCGCCTGTCAGCGCGGATTATCCACGGGCTGTCGGCCGCAGCGGCGAGGAGCGCCGATCGCACCGTGATCCGGCGTACCAGGGGCCGGAGCGGCGCAGGGGCAGGGAACGGCGGGCCGGCTAGGACGAAATCACCAAAAAGGCAGACCATGAAACTCTATACTTTCTTCCGCTCCTCGGCTTCATATCGGGTGCGCATTGCGCTCAATCACAAGGGCCTTGCCTACGAGCCGGCGCTCATCAGCCTGCCCAAGGCGGAACACCTGGGCGGGGCGTTCAAGGCGGTCAGCCCGCAGGGCCTGGTGCCGGTGCTCGACGACGGCAGCCATGTGCTGACGCAGTCGCTGGCGATCATCGAATACCTCGATGAGGTCCACCCCGGTCCGAAGCTGCTGCCCGCCGATCCGTTTGAGCGCGCCTACGTGCGCGCCTTGTCGCAGATCATCGCCTGCGAAATCCATCCGCTCAACAACCTTCGCGTGCTGAAGTACGTGCGCAAGACCTACGGCCTGGAGGAGGAGGGCGTCAACAGCTGGTACCGCCACTGGATAGCCGAAGGCTTTGCCATGATGGAGGCGCACCTGGCGGGGCACAAGCTGTCGGGAACGTATTGCCTCGGTGACCAGCTGGGCATGGCCGATTGCTGTCTGGTGCCGCAGGTATTCAATGCGCAGCGCTTTGACTGCGACCTCAGCCCCTATCCGGCGGTGATGGCCATACACGAGGCCTGCATGAAGCTGCCGGCAGTGATCGCCGCGCAGCCCTCGGCGCAACCGGATGCGATGCCCTAAGGCTGTATTTGTTCCAGGTTTAAAGACGACCGTAGGCTGACAACACGCCCACAGGGCTTGTTGCGGCAAAGGCTAACGTGAGCGAAGCGAACGTTAAGCGCGGAGCGCGGCCGGAGCCAAAA
>CAMAWC010000081.1 GCA_945861875.1 Bordetella parapertussis | reverse complement strand
GGCATCGTGCTCTATATCGCGGCGATGTGGATCGCCGGCGTGATGCAAGGCCTGATGTGGCGCGCGGTCAGCGCCGACGGTACCCTGACTTACTCCTTCGTCGAGAGCGTCAAGGCGACTTATCCCTTCTACGGCATTCGCCTCGCCGGTGGCATCCTCTACCTTTCGGGCATGTTCGTGATGGCCTGGAACGTCTGGATGACCATCGCCAACGGCCGCGCCGCGGACGCCCCCATACCGGCCATGGCGCCGGCCCACGCCTGAGCGCGGCACGGACCAAGGCCCGATAGAGCGTCTGATAGAGAATCTGATTGAGGATACCAATGAAATTCAGCCATGACCTGATAGAGAAAAACAGCGCCCTGTTGATCATCCTGGTGATACTTTCCGTGAGTGTCGGTGGTCTGGTGGAAATCGTGCCCTTGTTCTTCCAGAAGTCGACCACCGAGCCGGTGGCCGGGCTTAAACCCTATACCGCGCTGCAACTGGCGGGCCGCGACATCTATGTGCGTGAAGGCTGCTACAACTGCCATTCACAAATGATCCGGCCGTTCCGCGCCGAGACCGAGCGCTATGGCCACTACTCGGTGGCTGGTGAGTTCGTATACGACCGGCCGTTCCAGTGGGGCAGCAAGCGCACCGGACCGGACCTGGCGCGTGTCGGCGGCCGTTTCAGCGACGACTGGCACCGCATCCACCTCAACAACCCGCGCGACCTGGTACCCGAGTCGAACATGCCCGGCTATCCCTGGCTGGAGCGCAATGCGGCGGACGCGAGCCACATCCAGACCAAGTTCAAGGTGTTGCGAACCCTCGGCCATCCTTATACCGAAGAGGACATCGCCGCGGCACCCAAGGCACTTGCCGGCAAGACCGAACAGGATGCGCTGATTGCCTACCTGCAGGTGCTGGGCACCGCCATCAAGACGGCGCGCTAGGAAACCGGAACCACGCCGCCAATGCGCCTTATCAAACACTTTTCTCTGAAGCGGGGGATATGCACAGGGGCCTAGCCCTTGTGCCAAGCACTATGGACATCAACATCGTTCGTGAAGCCATCACCGTGATCAGCTTCCTCATTTTCATGGGCATCCTGATCTGGGCCTATGGCAATGGCAGCAAGCGCGGATTTGACGAAGCGGCAAGGATTCCTTTCGAGGAAGATGAAGAACCGGGTGACCACGCAAGGGGAGGGAAGTAATGGCCGATTTCACCAGCGGTTTCTGGGACTTCTACATAGGCATCATTACGCTGGTCAGCATCGCCGCCTGTGCCGTCCTGCTCAAATCCCTTTCCAGCCAGCGCGTGCCGGTCAGTTCTTCCGGTTCGGCCGAGACCACCGGCCATGTCTGGGACGAAGACCTGATCGAGGGCAACAAGCCGCTGCCGCGCTGGTGGATATGGCTGTTTTACCTGACCATTATTTTCGGCCTCGCCTACCTGTGGTTTTACCCCGGCCTTGGCAGTTATCCGGGTTCAGGCAAGTGGACCTCTGTCGGGGAGTACGGTGCCGAGGTTTTTCAGGCTGAGAAGGAATACGGCCCGCTGTTCCAGAAATTTTCCGCCATGGACATCAAGCAGGCGGCCGCCGACCCGGCCGCCATCGCCGCCGGGCAGAAACTCTTTCTGACGTATTGCGCCCAGTGCCATTCGTCGGACGCGGGCGGCAGCCGCGGCTTTCCCAACCTGACCGACGGGGACTGGCTCTACGGCGGTGAACCCGAGAACATCAAGACCACCCTGCTCAACGGACGCAACGGCGTGATGCCGCCCCTTGGCGCGGCACTGGGCGATGGCGGGGTAAAGGATGTGGCGCACTATGTGCGTTCGCTCTCGGGGCTTGCCTCCGATCCCATCCGCGTGGTGCGCGGCAAACCGCTGTTCATGCAGACCTGCGCCGCCTGTCACGGGCCCGAGGGTAAAGGCAACCAGCAAATCGGTGCGCCCAACCTGACCGACAAGATCTGGCTGTACGGCTCGTCGGAGCAAACCATCATCGAGGGTATCACCAAGGGACGCAACAACGTCATGCCGGCGCAAAAGGACTTTCTCGGCGAGGCGCGTGTACACGTTCTTGCCGCCTACGTCTACAGCCTGTCTCATCCGGAGTTGCGCCAGCACGCTGCGGGCAAGTAGCGCTGCGCAATGACCGATGAATGATGCGCTGAGAAGTGCTGATCCGCCAAAGGTGATCCCGGTAAAGCTGGTCGCTCCTGCCGAAGAGGAAACGATCGAGCAGTCGCTGTATGAAGTCCGCAAGAAAATCCATCCGCGTGCGGTAAGCGGTTGGTTCGCCAGTTGGCGTGTGTTGCTGGTGGTGGTAACCCAGGTGGTTTTTTACGGCACGGCCTGGCTCGAGTGGGGCGGCCGCCAGGCTCTGCTGTTTGACCTGGGCGCGCGCAAGTTCTACATCTTCGGTCTGGTGCTATGGCCACAGGATTTTATCTACCTCACTGCGCTGCTGGTGATTTCGGCGCTTTCCCTGTTCCTGTTTACCGCGGTGGCCGGAAGGTTGTGGTGCGGTTATGCCTGCCCGCAAACCGTCTACACCGAAATATTCATGTGGATAGAGCACCGGATAGAGGGTGACCGCGGCGCCCGCATGCGCCTTGACCAGGCCCCGCTCGGGGCGCGCAAAATCGCACTCAAAACAGCCAAGCATGGTGTGTGGGCGGCACTGGCCTTGTGGACCGGCTTCACCTTTGTCGGCTACTTTTCGCCGATACGCGAACTGATGGGGGAAATTGCCAGCTTCTCGCTCGGGCCGTGGGAAACCTTCTGGGTGCTGTTCTACAGCTTTGCCACCTATGGCAATGCCGGCTGGATGCGCGAACAGGTGTGCAAGTACATGTGCCCTTATGCGCGCTTCCAGAGCGCCATGTTCGACCCGGATACCATGATCATCACCTACGACAAGGCGCGCGGTGATCCGCGCGGTTCGCGCAACCGCGCCGCAGATCCCAAGGCGCTGGGCCTGGGTGACTGTGTCGACTGCGGCATCTGCGTGCAGGTCTGCCCGACCGGCATAGACATCCGCGACGGCCTGCAATATGAATGCATCGGCTGCGCCGCCTGCATTGACGGCTGCAACCAGGTGATGAAAAAAGTCGGCTATGCCCCCGGCCTGATCCGCTATTCGACCGAAAACGCCATCAAGAAAGGCTGGAATTTCCGCCAGATCCTTGCCCACGCTTTGCGCCCGCGCGTGCTGGTCTATTCGGCCATCTTGGCGGCTGTTGTTATCGGCGTGACCGCGTCTCTGCTGCTGCGTGTGCCGGTCAAGGTCGATGTCATCCGCGACCGTTCCGGCCTTGCGCGTGACGTGGGGGAGGGCAGGTTCGAAAATATTTATCGGTTGCAAATTATGAACACCACGGAGAGGGCGCACCGGTTTGTGATTCTCGTCGAAGGCCCGCACGACCTGGAGCATTTGGAGGTGCTCACGGATCCGCAACCCTTGCAGATCGGACCGACCGAAACGATCACCGTTCCCGTCCGGGTGCGCGCCACCCCGGAGCATGTAAAGCGCGCAACAGAACGCATTTATTTCATAGTTGAAGCCAGTGACGACGAGAAGCACCTGCTGCCCGAGATCTTCGCGGTACGGGAAAAGTCCAGTTTCTTCATACCCGGTCCGGCACGGTAGTATCCCTGCAAGGAGGACAGACATGACGACGGCAAAGCATCCGGCACAACCCTGGTATCGCGAACCCTGGCCATGGATCGTCATGGCCGGTCCGGCCATCGTAGTGGTGGCCGGCGTGATTACCGCGGTGATTGCTTGGAGGACCAGCGATGGCCTGGTCACCGATGACTATTACAAGCAGGGCCTGGTCATCAACCAGACACTGCAGCGCGACGAAAAGGCGCAGACGCTGCATATTTCCGCGCAGGTCCTGTTTAATCCGCAGCGCGATCGCGTCCGCTTGGTTGTGATCGGGCAGCCACTTGGTGCTGAAGCCCTGCGCCTGGCGCTGTTGCACCCGACGCTGGCCGGCCGCGACCAGGACGTGGCGTTGAAAATGGTTTCGCCCGGCCTGTATGAGGCGGCTTTGCAGCCGCTGCGCGAAGGTACCTGGCGCATCCAGCTCGAGGACCGCAATGCCGGATGGCGCCTGGTCGGCGCCTGGCGCAGCAAGCAGGATGGCGTGACCCTTGGCCGCCCCGGCGCGGCAGCGGAGGTCAAATGATGCAGCGTCTGATATGGGTTTTGTGGCCGGCATTTTTCATTGCCATACCGGCTGTGGGCTTGGTCTTTACGCTGTTTGATCCGGAGGACATGCATTTGTTCGGGGAGAACATGGATCTGGGGCGCATGGGCGCTTATACGCTGGGATTCCTGTTCTTCTGGGGACTGGGCGCATGCTCAAGCGGCCTTACCTGCCTGTTGCAACGCTCGCCCTACGAGGTGAACCGCTGTCCGATACCCAAGGATGACCGCCCGGTGGGCTGTCCAAAGCGGACTGAAACCGGACAAGGTTGTTAAAGCACGCAAATCACTCACCCAAAGGAGACATCATGTTCAAGCACATATTGATTCCCACTGACGGGTCTGCCGTCGCCAACAAGGCAGTCAAGGCCGGCATACAGTTCGCCGCATCGGTCGGGGCGAAAGTCACCATTTACCTCGCGTTGGAGGATGCCGTTCCATACCGCTACTCGGATGGCTATGCCATGCCGGCCTCGGTACTGGCCAGCGTGGAGCGCCAGGCCAAGGAGCGCGCGGGCAAGGTTCTCGCCGCCGCAAAAAAGCAGGCCGATCAGGCCAATGTCGCCTGTGATACCTTGTCAGGCAAGGCATTTACTCCCTACGAGGGCATAGCGGCTGCAGCGAAGAAGAAAAAATGCGACGTCATCTTCATGGCCTCGCACGGACGCCGCGGCCTGTCAGCCTTGCTGATGGGCAGTGTTACGCAAAAGGTGCTGGTGCATTCAAAAATTCCGGTACTGGTGTACCGCTGACACCATTGCGCCGCTGGTACGGCCGCAGGACTGTAGAAAGCCTGCGGCACACTTACGGCCAGGCGTGCTGACAAGTCGGTCGATTTAAAGGGTGTGATGCCCCCTTTTTCAATACGCCTCGCGTTTAGCCCGCTTCCCGTCCAAGCACGCGCTTGAGGCCGGCGACATCGACGATGTGGATGTGCTTTTGCTGGACCTCGACGAGCCCTTCCTCCTGGAAGCGGGAAAAGGTGCGGCTGACGGTCTCGAGCTTCAGGCCGAGGTAGCTGCCGATTTCCTCGCGTGTCATGCGGAGGTGAAAATCCGAGGGCGAGTAGCCGCGCGCGGTAAAGCGCTGTGACAGGTTGAGCAGGAAGGCCGCGACGCGCTCCTCGGCGCGCATGCTGCCCAGCAGCGTCATGACGCCCTGGTCGCGCACGATCTCGCGGCTCATCACCTTGTGGAACTGGCGCTGCAGGCCCTTGACCTCGGCCGAGATCTCCTCCAGCCGGGAAAACGGTATGACGCACACTTCGCTGTCCTCCAGCGCGACGGCGTTGGTGGTGTGCTGGTCGGTGCCGATACCGTCCATGCCCATTATTTCCCCGGGCATGTTGAAACCGGTGACCTGATCGCGTCCGTCCTCGAGGACGACACAGCCCTTGAAGAAACCGCTGCGTACCGCATAGAGTGAATTGAACTTGTCGCCGGTGCGGTAAAGCGTCTCACCGCGCCGCACCCGCTTGCGGGTGTAGATCAGTTCGTCTATCCGCTCGACATCCAGCCCGCTCAGGCCGCATGGCAGGCACAGTTCGCGCAGATTGCAGGTTGAGCAAAGGGTTGGACAGCGCGCCACATCAAGGTCGCCGGCATGGTGCTCAGCCATCGCGACGACATCAAGGGGTTTGATCGCTCGCACGGTGTTTTCGCTTCTCATTTTTTTCTCTTTCATGTGGCGGTATGCATACATTGCGGGATGGTCGTGACTTCTGTTTCCTGCAGGATCTTCCTGACGTCGCCGAATTCCGAGCTCTTGTCGAGGAAGTGGCTGGCACCGGCGTTCATGCAGATTTTCCGGTACTGAGAACTCGCGTGATTGGTCAGCACGACGAACTTGATGGCCGGCACCTGGCTGTGGATTTCACGCAAGACATCGATGCCACTGCCTTCGGGCAACTGGATGTCAAGAACAACCAAATCCGGACGGGTGCGGTATATGCCGGACACGGCGTCCTGCTGCGTGCCGGCTTCGCCGACTATGCTGACGTTCTCAATGCCGCCAAGAAGCTCAATCAGCCGCTCGCGGATCGCCTTCGAATCTTCGACGAGGAAGACCCTGATCTGTTGTGGGTTTGCGTGTGAGATTGCGTGTGGGCGTGCGGTTTTCATGTGCCCAGTATGGGCAGCCTGCCGCCGCGGCGCTATCGGCGCCGGCTGAATGGATCAGTCGGTACGATCTGATTTTGGCTGTAGGAATCGTCCTACAGTTCTACTTTGCGACTGCGCTCAGCCGGGGGAGGCGTCCGGATCGTCTACCAACCGGTGGCTGATGGCGTAACGAATCAGGTCGGCCTGGCTGGACATGTTCATTTTTTGCATCAACCGCGCTTTATGCGTGCTCACGGTCTTGCCCGAGAGGTTCAGTTGCGCGGCGATTTCGCCAACCGGGATTCCCGCGACGATCAACTGGAAGACCTGGTATTCACGGTCGGAAAGGGTGGTGTGGACGGGACCGTCAGCCTGCGGCATGGCGCCACGGGCGAGCTGTTCGGCCACCTCCGCGCTGATGAACGCGCCGCCGCCGGCGACCTTGCGGATGGCGGTGAGCAGTTGAGCCGAGGCCGACTCCTTGGTCAGGTAGCCCGAAGCGCCCGACTTGATGGCGCGCACCGCATATTGCTGTTCCTCGTGCATGGTGAGCACCAGCACGCGTAATTTGGGTTTTTCCACGTGCACCTGCTTGATAAGCTCCATGCCACTCCTGCCCGGCATTGACAGGTCGAGCAGCAACACGTCGAAATCAAGTTCACGCACCCGTTGCAGCACTTCCTGGCCGTCGCAGGCCTCGGCGATCACCTGCAGGTCGTCGGCCGCCGAGAGCAGCTGCTTGAGGCCCTCCCTGACGATGGTATGGTCGTCGGCGATTACAAGTCTGATCATGGTTGCGGGGCTTCCTGTTGGGGTTTGCCGGCCGGGATATGCACTTCTATGATGGTGCCTCTCCCGGGTTCGCTCTCTACGTTTGCCCTGCCGTCGAGCAGATGGGCGCGTTCGCGCAGGCCGAGCAGTCCGTAGGAATTGGGTTTGCGCGGGTCTTGCGTCGCAAATCCGCGTCCGTTGTCGTGCACCGTAAGCGTGATCATGTCGGCGTTTTGCTCCAGCGTGACCTCGACCTGGGTCGCGCCGGCGTGCTTTGCGATGTTGGTAAGCGATTCCTGCAAAATGCGAAAAATCGCCGTTGCCTGCGCACTCCCGGGATCCAGGTCCGGTGTGCCAAGGGCGAACTCGCAGGGAATTCCGGTGCGCTGGGTAAAGCTCTCCATCAGCCACTCCACCGCCGGCACCAGCCCAAGGTCATCGAGCATCAGCGGGCGCAAATCGGCCGAAATACGACGTGTCGCCGCGACGGTGTCATCGAGCAAGGCCTGCATGGTGGACAA
The DNA here is from genome assembly GCA_945861875.1 of Bordetella parapertussis. Classification (GTDB taxonomy): domain Bacteria; phylum Pseudomonadota; class Gammaproteobacteria; order Burkholderiales; family SG8-39; genus CAITSH01. The sequence goes on along the minus strand of CAMAWC010000081.1, from coordinate 8,081 downwards.
TTTGCCCTTCATGGCGGGGTCGCCCGGCAAGCGATCGCGCACCCACGCGACATCCATTTTCAATGCCGTCAGCGCCTGCGCGAGTTCATCATGCAGTTCGCGTGCGACGCGGGTTTTTTCCTGTTCTCGCGCCGCGTTTGTCGCCATTGCCAGGTCGCGAATCTCCTGCCGCGAATCGCGCAAGGCTTTCTCCGCCGCGACGCGCCGCGTCACATCGCGGACGATGACGGTGTAGAACTGTCGCGCATCCTCGGTATGCTGCGAGATCGAGGCGTCAATGGGAAATTCCTCGCCGTTTTGGCGCACCCCCCAGAGGAGGGCGTCTTCGCCCATGCGGCGCGAGGTGGCGCCGGTCTGGCCAAAGCGCACGACGTGGCGGGCATGGCCGGCGCGAAAACGCGCCGGGATCAGCATGTCCAGGCGCTGCCCGAGGGCGGCATGGCGGTGCCAGCCAAACATGGTCTCGGCGGCGCGGTTGTAAATGACGATGCTCTGGGTCTCATCCACGCTGATGATGGCGTCCATGGCCGAATCGAGTATGCCGCCGACCCGCGCCTCGATGCCCTTGAGGGCGAGGTTTGCCTCGTGGCGTGCCCTGAACTGGTGGTAGAGCAGGCCGATGGCCAAGAGTAGCAGCACGACGCCGCTGCCCGCCGCGGCCATGAGCATTTCTGTGCGTTGCCAGCCGAACAGCCCGGCGATCACGGCCAGCAGGACGGTAAAGCCACCCAGCGCCAACAGGGGGCCGAGGATGAACAGCACCCGCGTCGAAGCGGCGTCGGCCTGGGAGGCGTCGGGCGGGGGGTAGAGGGGCTTACCACTCATAAATCCGTCTTTGCAGGGCTGTCACAGTATGGCACGCAACTGAAGTTTGACCCATATCAAGATCATCCGCTCCGGCGCGGGCATATTGGATACCCATGAGCAGCCTGCCAAACTTTCTCAAACCCAACGGCGAATTCTCCACCGGCTTGGTCGTTGATCCCGAACTGCTCCGCAAACACGGCGGGAACGGTCCGCGTTACACCTCCTACCCGACCGCAGACCGTTTCGTAGAGGCCTTCGACGCCGCGGCATACCGCCACTGGCTGCAGAACCGCAACGTCGGCGGATTCGCCAAACCACTTTCATTATACGTTCACCTGCCGTTCTGCAACACCATCTGCTACTACTGTGCGTGCAACAAGATCATCTCCCGCGACCACGGCCGGTCGGCCAAGTACATCGACTACCTCGCGCGCGAAATCGACATGGTGGCCGCATGCCTTGGTGAGGATCGCACGGTGGCGCAAATGCACTGGGGCGGCGGCACGCCGACCTTCTTGAGCGAAGAGGAAATGGGGCAGTTGATGCGCGCCATTCGCGCGCGCTTCGACCTTGATCCTGACGGCGAGTATGCCATCGAGGTCGATCCGCGCAAGGTCGAGAACAAGCGTGTCACCCACCTCGCCAAGCTTGGCTTCAACCGCATCAGCCTTGGCGTGCAGGACTTCGATCGCGAGGTGCAGCGCGCCGTCAATCGCGTGCAAAGCGTCGCCGAAACGCAGCAGGTAATCGATGCCGCACGGGGCAGCGGCTTCAAGTCGGTGAACATCGACCTCATCTACGGCCTGCCCAAGCAGGGCGTGGCCGGCTTTACGCGCACCCTGGAACAGGTGATCGCCTGCGACCCGGACCGTATCGCGCTTTATTCGTATGCCCACCTGCCATCGGTGTTCAAGCCGCAGCGCCGCATTGCCGAGGCCGACCTGCCCGTGGCGGAGATCAAGCTGGAGTTGCTGGTGACCGCGATCGCACGCCTGCAGGCGGCCGGCTATGTGTACATCGGCATGGACCACTTTGCCAAGCCCGGCGACGAGCTGGCGGTGGCCCAGCGCCAGGGCCGTTTACGCCGCGATTTCCAGGGCTACTCGGCCGGCGGCGATTCTGATACTGTCGGGCTTGGCGTGTCGGCCATAGGCAAGATCGGGCCGGTGTACGTGCAAAACGTGAAAGACATCGACGATTATTACGACCTTCTCGAGCATGGTTCGCTGCCGGTCATGCGCGGCATCGAACTCAGCGCGGACGACATTGTGCGCCGCGCCGTGATCCAGGCGCTTGCCTGCCACTTCACGGTTTCCAAGGAATCGATCTCGATTGCCTATCTGATCGACTTTGACCGCTACTTTGCCGCCGAGCTCGAGGACCTGCGGCGTCTGGCCGCCGACGGGCTGGTCGAGATCGACTGCGACTGGATCAATGTGACGCCGCGCGGGCGTTTGCTGGTGCGCGCGGTGTGCATGGTCTTCGACCGCTATCTGCGGGTCGCCGGGCAGCGCGCCCAATACTCACGGGTAATGTAATTGCAGGCCATGCTGCTCACGGCCCTGACGGTCGGCCTGCTCGGCGGCGTGCATTGCCTTGGCATGTGCGGCGGGGTGGTAAGCGCCCTGACGCTGCGTCGTGTAGCGGGGCCGGCGCGCCTCGCCGACCAGATCGCCTACAACTTCGGGCGCATCGCAACATACGTGGTTGTCGGCGCGCTGGCCGGCGGGCTAGGCGGCGCCGCGGTCGCCTCGGCCAGCCTGTTGCCGGCGCAACTGATGTTGTTCGTGCTTGCCAATGGCATGCTGATCCTGCTCGGTGTGCATGTCGCCGGCGGGGGCGGGACCATTCTTGCAGTCGAGCGTATCGGCGCCCGGGTCTGGCCGCTATTGCGCTCGGTGGGGCAGCGCCTGCCCCGTGGCGACACACCGCTCGCGCGCATTGCCGCCGGCGCGGTGTGGGGGTGGACGCCCTGCGGCCTGGTCTACAGCATGCTGGCGCTTGCGCTGGTGAGCGGCGGGGCGGGGCGCGGCGCGGCAGTGATGCTCGCCTTTGGCCTGGGAACCCTGCCCAATCTGTTGGGTGCGGCCTGGTTGTTGCGCCGGTTCGGCGCATACCTGCGGGAGCGGCGTGCGCGTGTCGCCGCCGGCGTGCTGATTGCCGTTTTTGGAATTCTCGGGATAGCGCGTGCGCCGGGCCTGCTCGAGCATGTGCGCGAGGGTCTGCTATGCGTCACCGGCTAGCGCATGGTGCGGCGGTGGCGAGGATTCCGGTATGATTGACCTTTAACTGACTTGCCCCATGCGCGCGGTTCCCGGGCAGACCCCGACCCAACTTGAACAGCTTCCTGTTTCTCAAATACGTCCATATCCTGGCCGTTGCCGTCAGCTTTGCCTTGTTCTTCGTGCGCGGTATCTGGGTGATGAGGGCCTTGCCGACGGTCCACGAATTCTGGGCAAGGCACCTACCCATGGTGGTGGACGGTTTGCTGTTGCTGAGCGGGTTCGCACTGCTCAGCATGTCCAAGAATGCCGGCTTCGAGAGCTGGATGCTGGTGAAGTACGGGCTTTTGGTCGTGTACGCGGGGTGTGCGGTGTTCGCATTGCGCATTGCCAAGGGTTTGGTGCAAAGGATGCTCTGGTGGGCCGGTGCATTGCTGGCGTTTTTGTTCATGACCACGGTGGCGGTGTTGCACAGCCCGTTGGGTATTTTTTCAATCATTTGACCTAGAAGGTGTCCGGATGGCTCGTATTCTTCTTCCCGTAGACGGATCCAAACATTCCCTGCGCACGACTGCAAGGATGATCGCAATCGCCAAGGAATGGCGCTCGAAACCGGAGGTCTTGCCGCTGTATGTCCACCTGCCGGTGCCCAGTGTCAGCGGCCTCGGTTCGGTGATCGGCAAAGCCGCTCTGCAGCGTTACTATCAGGAGGAGGGCGACGCGGCGCTGGCGCCCACCATCAAGCTTCTCGCCAAGGCGGGCTTTTCAAGCAAACCGCTGATCCTGGTCGGGCCGGTTGCCGAATCCATTGCCTCCCACGCCAAAAAAGCCAAATGCGATTTCATATTTCTGGGCACGCGCGGCATGACGGCAGCAGCCAACCTGGTGATGGGATCGGTCGCCACCAAGGTGCTGCACATCGCCGACGTGCCGGTGATCCTGGTGCGCTAGGCAATTTCGCGCCCTAGCGCGCGAAGTTGCGCACCAGGTTCAGCAATTCACCGATCTCGGCCTCGCCCTTGCCCAAGCGCAGTGCGTTTTGCACGCAGCCCCGGGTATGGTCTTCGAGCACTTCGGCTGCGGCCGAGCGCAATGCCGCCTGGATGGCGCTGATTTGCGTCAGGATGTCGACGCAATAGCGGTCGGCGGCAACCATTTTTGAAACACCCTGCAACTGGCCTTCGATGCGGCTCAGCCGGTTAAGCAGCCGCCGCTTGTGCGGCTGTACCACGTTCTTGTCGGCGGCCGGCGGGTGATGGCAGGGCGCAGCCGCCTTAGCGGAGGACTTCAAAGCCCGCATCCTCGATCACCTGGGACAACTGCGCGACCGGCACGCCGTCGTAATCGATGCGCACCTTGCCCTCTTCCAGTGATACCTCGACGGCGGAGACGCCGGGAATGGCCTTGAGCACCCGCTCCACGCTGCGCACGCAGCCGCCGCAGGTCATGCCTTTTACATCCAGTGTGGTGTTATGCATATATCCTCCGATTAAAGTTAAAACCCGGTGTTGCCATTGCGTTTCGTCCCGGCATCCGGCTTCCAGCGTCGCAGCAGCAGGGCGTTGGTGACGACTGATACCGAGCTCATCGCCATTGCCGCGCCGGCGATGACCGGATTGAGCAGCCCCAGTGCGGCAAACGGGATGCCCAGGGCGTTGTAAAAAAAGGCGAAGAAAAGGTTTTGCCGTATCTTGCGCATGGTTGCCCGCGACAGGCTGATGGCATCGGCAATGCCGTTGGGGTCGTCGCGCATCAGGGTGATGTCGGCCGCTTCAATCGCCACGTCGGCGCCCCCGCCTATGGCGAAACTGACCTCGGCGGCGGCGAGGGCGGGCGCGTCATTGATGCCGTCGCCGGCCATGCCGACGATTCTCCCGGCGCGGCGCAAGGCGTTGACCGCGTCGGTCTTGCTCTCGGGTGTTGCGCCGGCGATTACCTTGGCCACGCCGGCTTCGCGGGCAATGGCCTCGGCGACTTCTTGATGGTCGCCGGTGAGCATGACCACCTCGACGCCAAGGGCCTGCAGCCGCCGCACCGCCGCCGGCGTGCTTTTGCGCAGCGTGTCGGCGACGGCCATCAGGCCCAGCAGGCGGTCGTTTTGTGCAACGGCGATGACCGTCTTGCCGGCACGGCGCAACGGCGGCAGCAGCGCCTGGTCAATGGCTATGCCTTGTGCCGCGATAAACGCCGGGGAGCCGAGAATCACCCCGCCTTTGCCGTCGGCGAGGCTTGCGCGCACGCCCTGACCGGGTACGGCGGCAAAGTCCGCGAGGGCCTGCAATGGCACCGCCCGCAATGACGCCTGTTCGAGCACGGCGCGCGCAAGCGGATGCTCGGAGCCTTGCTCGACGCTGGCCGCAATGCGCAGCAGCTCCAGTTCATCCACACCGGCCGCCGGCCGCAGGTCGGTCACCACCGGCCGGCCCTCGGTAAGCGTGCCGGTTTTGTCGATGACCAGGGTGTCGATGTGCCCGGCGCGCTCGAGCGCGGCGGCGTTGCGGATGAGAATGCCAAGGCCCGCGCCGCGCCCCACCCCGACCATCACCGCCGCCGGCGTGGCGAGGCCCAGGGCGCAGGGGCAGGCGATCACCAGCACCGCCACGGCATTGAGCAGGGCAAGGATGAAATCGCCCGATACCGCCCACCAGGTGCCCAGGGTGCCAAGCGCGATCGCCACCACCACCGGCACGAATATCGCTGAAACTGAATCGGCCATCCTCTGGATTGGCGCCTTGGAGCCTTGCGCCTGTGCGACCAGCCGGACAATCGCCGCAAGCCGTGTCGCCTTGCCGACGCCGGACACGCTGCATCGCAGGCGGCCGTTGTCATTGAGCGTGCCGGCATAGACCTTGTCGCCGGGTGTTTTTTGCACCGGCATGCTCTCGCCGGTGAGCATCGCCTCATTGACGCTGGATATGCCGTCGATCACCTGCGCGTCCACCGCTATGCGTTCGCCCGGCCGGACCACGAGAATGTCGCCGGTGGCGATTTGCGCGATGTCGACTTCGACGGCGACGCCCGCACGTTCTATGGTCGCCACCGAGGGTTGCAGGCGCAGCAGCGCTTCGATCGCAGCACCGGTATTGCGTTTGGCGCGGGTTTCCAGCAGTTTGCCAAGCAACACGAGTGTGATAATGGCCGCGCTGGCCTCAAAATAAACGTGCGAGTTCGAATCCGCCAGCAGCATCGCCAGGCTGAGAAAGTAAGCGGCGCTGGTGCCCAGGGCGACCAGGACGTCCATGTTGGCGCCGCCGCCGCGCAGCGCATGCCAGGCGCCGGTGTAAAAACGCGCGCCTGTCCAGAATTGCACGGGCGTGGCGAGCACAAACTGCAGCCATGGCGCAAGCATCAACCCGTGCAGGCCGCCGAACATCGCGGCCATTTGCAGCAGCAGCGGGAAGGTGAGGACCGCGGCAATGGCGAACTGGCGCAGGTCGCGCCGGTAGTTTTGTTCGCGCCGGTGTTTCTCCGATTCGTCGGCCTCTTCGCCTGCCGCCCGCGCCCGGTAGCCGGCGTGCTCAATGGCCTTGATCATCACCGCCATGTCGGCGCCACCAGGCAAGGCGCTGACGTGGGCATGTTCAGTGGCAAAATTCACCGTGGCGCTGAGCCCGGGGAGCCGGTTGAGCACGGTTTCGATGCGCGTGGCGCAGGCGGCACAGGTCATGCCTTCGATCGTCAGTTCCAGCTTGCGCGGTGGTACCTGGAAGCCGGTTTTGACGATAGACGCTATCAGCTCGGCCGAATTGGCCAGCATCGGGTCGAAATCGACCTGCGCGGTTTCGGAGGCGAAATTCACCGTTGCGCGAACCCCGGGCAGCTTGTTAAGGGCTTTTTCGATGCGCGCGGAGCAGGCAACGCAGGTCATGCCCTCGACCGGCAATGCAAGATGTTCCATTGAGCCTGCGGCAATGGCGGCTTGGCCGTTATCCATGTCGCATTATACCCCGAGGGGGTATAAGTGCAACTCAGTTGCCCTCAGTTGCCTATTGCCGCCTGTGGGCGGCGGCGGGGTACGCCTACATGCGCCAGACAAGCAACGCCGAATGATGCAAGTCGTCGACCTCTATGCGCTCATGCGGTGTCTGGTCCGGCACATCGAAGCTGCTGCTGATGAACAGCGTGCCCGCGCGCATCTCGGCACGCGCCTTTTCCCATAGCTGCTGCATCGGCACCGGCGACAGGTAGGCAAACACCACGTCGTACTCGCCCAGGTTGCAGTCCCACAGGCTGCCCCAGCGCACAGTGCAATAGCGCCGGCCCAGCAGCTTGATGCGCAACCAGCTCCACAGGAAGGGAAGGGGCGCCGACTCTATGCCGTAATAGCGACCGTCGCGCCTGACGCTGGCAAGATGGGTCAGTACTCCACCGAGGCCGGAGCCAAGGTCGGCAAAAAAGAAAGTCGAATTGCTGTTTGCCTGTGGCAACAAGGTTTCCAGCGCACGCCATACCTTGGTGCTTGAAAGGTAAAGCGGTACCTGGGTGCGAAAGGTGCTCCAGTACACGGCGAGCAGGACGACAAAGGCGCCGAGGAACAGACCCGGAGGAATGTCCAGTTGCAGCATCAAGACCGCAGCCGGCGCGAAGCCCAGTTGGATCCACAACCACCAGCGTGCCAATCCGCAAAAGTGGCTGAGGCCGGCGGCGATCAGTCCGCAACCCAGGGCGAAGACCAATTGCCCCGGCTGCAAACCCGATGCGCGCATCAGCGCAAATGCGATGACAAACGCGGCGAATTGCAGCAGCAACGCCCTGATTGACGGTGGGATATTCCTGGGTGAGGCGCGAGTCGGCTCCATGGTTCCGGCGGTTCCCGGGGCAGGTGGTGCCAGGGCATCGGCCCGGCAATGCCGCCATGGTACATCCTGTCCCCGCCTTGCTTGGGCGTGCATTTACTCTCGATTTAGGGAAGCTCTGATTAAGTCCGTCATTCCCGCGAAGCTTGTCCTCGAATGCCTTAATCGGGGAGCGGGAATCCACCTTGACCTAAAGCGTGGATTCATTGAGTCAAAATGGATTCCCGCTTTCGCGGGAATGACGATTTATGGACTT
>CAMAWC010000080.1 GCA_945861875.1 Bordetella parapertussis | reverse complement strand
TAAGTGGGTTCTGCGGGGTTAAGTCCGTACCTGAGCGACGAAGCCGATGGGCTTGAGTCCGTGCCTGAGCGACGAACCCCAGTACCGCAGCATCGTCATCCCCGCGAAAACGAGTCTCGCGCAGCGAGACGAAGTTTCGAGGAACGGCCCAGCGGGGATCCATGGGGTTAAGTCCGTGCCTAATCGACGAACCCGATGGGCTTGAGTCCGTACTTGAGCGACGAACCCCATGTACCGCAGCGTCGTCATCCCCGCGAAAGCGGGGATCCATGGGGTTGAGTTCGTACCTGAGCGACGAAGCCCAGTACCGCAGCGACGAACCCCATGTACCGCGGCATCGTCATCCCCGCGAAAGCGGGGATCCATGGGGTTGAGTCCGTACCTAAGCGACGAACCCGATAGGCTTGAGTCCGTACCTCGGCGACGAACCCCATGGATTCCGGGTTCCGGCCGAAGCAAGTCCCCCGAGGCGGGATGTGTAGCGGCCCCGGAATGACGGAGATGTTTGCTTAAGCAAGCGCCATTCGCGCCAGACCCTCCACCCGCCATCCTCCTTGCCTGAACCAGCCGAGGCTTACTGCACCGTGGCCTGGGTACAGCCGCCGAAGGCCGGGGAATACACATACACGGCGGTCGGTCGCGTCGCGAGCGCAATCGCACCGAAGTCGAACGCGCCGCCCGCCAGGACGAAAGCCTCCCCAAGCGGCGTGCCCAGCTGCGGCGCATTGCAGCCGGCGGCGCCGGTGGCGGCATTGGGCTGGCGCAGTTGCAGCACCTGGCCCTGCGCGACATTCACCGTACCGTTCACCGCCAGCGTGCCGAGGTTCGGCGCGCGCGGCAGCGTCCAGCGGGCCCGGGCAACGGTGACCAGTTCAGCCGCTATCGCATTCACCGTCACGACGCCCTGGTCGGCGGTGAGGCCGGCCTTGTCGGTAAAGGTGTACGCCAGGCTCCATTTGCCCGCCGATGGCGGGGTGAACACCAGCTTGCCGCCCCCGAACAATACGGAACCGGGAGCCGGCGCACCGCTATTGAGGTTGAACGGCTGCGCGGTGATGCGCAATGTCGCCTCATCCACTCCCGCGGGTGCAAAGTCGTTGGCCAGCACGTCGATGGACAGGGGCTTGCCCACGATGCCCGTATTGCCAAGATCGTCACGCGCATCGGGCAGACCGTTGAGCAGACCGACGTTCACTTTGGCCTGGGCGCGCTGGGTGGTCCCCAGTACGGTCGCCGCCTGGTAGTAGAAGCTGTCGCCCAGCCCACCAATGTTGGCGCGCGGCGTATAGACCACGCGACCGCCGACAAGGGCGAGCCTGCCGCCCTGCGCCGTGCAACTGGTCGAGACCGTGCCCACCGTGCAGGTGGCGGTGGCGCTGGGCACACCACAGGTGCCGCCGGTGGCCGCCGTGCAGACCAGCAGGTTCGGCGTCGCCGCCACACCGACATCGTTGGCCAGCACATCCACCGTCACGGGCAGGTTCATCTGGGTCGAGGCGACATCGGGCTGGAACACCGCCGTTCCGGCTGCCGAACCGAGGTACATCACCTGCTGGCGATCCCGGCCGCCGGCGCTGGACCGCACCGTCACGAAGCCCGGCGGCGTGCTTACGTTCGGGATCGTCACGCTCGCCAGCGCCGACTTCGCGCCGGCGGCGATGCTCATCTTGTAGTCGATTGCGGCACCGGAGGCGTCTGCCGCAGGCAGGCCGAAGGCGTCGAGCACGAGGCAGGGATCCGAACAGCCTGGCGTCGCGGCCGACTGCCCGCCAGGCGAGGCCGCCACCAGCAGCGCGCCCGAGTCGGCGGTGACCGTCAGCACCTTGGTATTGGAATTGTAATTTGCGCCGGTCACGCGCAATTCATCCACGAGAGGCAGATTGAGTATTGAGGCGGGACTGTCAGTCGTCGTCCGAACACGGGCATGCGTAAAAGCGGGCGACACACGACCCGCCACCGTCGGCTGCAACACCCCGTTGAAGTAAATGAACTTCGGCGTGGCCACCGTGCCCGGTGCGGGCGCGGCCTGGGCAACACCCAGCTTGATCATGGCCAGTTCCGGCGTCGAATTGGCCGCATCGGCCGGGTCGCCCTTGTTCAGGCTGAGCGCAAGGATCGGCACCGGGCGGCCCACTTCCTGGATCGAACTCGCCCAGGCCCCGACCTGGAAGCGATCGACAACACCGTCGGCGTTCGAGTCCAGGGCGCGATAGGTGGCGCGATCGACATACGAGCGGCTCGCCACCGGCACCGTGTTGATGCGCCCCAGCACCTGGATCTCGTTCAGGACGTGAACCGCTTCGGTCGTGGCACAATTGCCGGACAACACGCCCGGACCGACCACCATGACGTAATTGGTCGTTGCCATGGCGCGGATTTCCGGCGGGATATAGGCCAGCGTGCTGCCCTTGAAGGGATTGGGCTGCACGCTGCCGGTCACGGCGCCGATATCGCCGGCGGAAAGATACTGCTTGCCATCGGCGCCCGCCACAAACGGCGAGGCCGTGCCGGCGGGCGTCAAGGCACGCAACACATACGGACCGACCGATCCGGCCATTGCGCCGTCGAAAGTCGGGCCGATGCCGATGTCCTCGGTATCGGCGATGCGGCCGCCGGCGATGCCTGCCACGGTCTTGGGCGCACGACTCGGCGTATGGAACGTGTAGTTGCCGGTGCAGGCGATGGCGTTCATGCGCACCCGCCAGCGGTTGAAGGTCATCTGCTGGCCGGCTTCCGGCACGGGCGTGCTGAACCCGGCCTCGACGCCGTTGACGAACACAAAACGCCCGGCGCCCGCCGCGGGCCGGCCGGTCTTCTTGTCCAGCGCGGCCGCCGGCACATCTGCGCTCAGGAGGTAATAGAAATGCTCGAGGCTGAAATTGCCGGGAAACGTTTCCGGCAGCGTGCTCAGTCCATTGGGCGGGGTTCCGGGAAGGATGGCGCACAACCCGGCGATCAGATCCGCCTGCGTGGTGGGCGCGCAGAATTCCAGCGCCAGGCCGTTGGCATCCTGGTACCAGGCGGGAAACCCGTGCGCGCCATCGACCGGCCCGACGCGCTGCAGCACCGCATGCGCGGAATGCGCAATCGCCATGCCCGACACCGCTGCCGCAAGCATCTTAAAAATGGGGAATTTCATCGCCTTGATCTCCAAAAAGAATACGGGGCACCTCTGGATGCGCAGCCCTGTTCACGCCCCCAATGGTAGGCAAGGACGCAGGGCAGGTATGCAGGCGTTGCGTGTGGCATTTGTAACCTTGCGTAACCCTTTTTCACGGCCCACAAAAGCACAACGCCCCGGGGTCCGAAGACCGCGGGGCGTTGCGGGTACTGCGTACTGCGTACTACGTTACTGCATGATGCGCCTGCTTTGCATCGATCTCACGGATTACTGCACCGTGATCTGGGTGCAACCACCGAAGCTCGGCGAGTAGACCCAGATCGACAGCGGTTTGACTGCCAGCGGGATCGCACCGAAGTCGAAGCCACCACCTGCCACAACACCCGTGCTGCCCAGGTTCAGCGCACCGGCCGTTGCCGTCGGGGCGTTGCAACCGGCCACTGCCGTCGTCGCGGAGAACAGTCGCAGCGTCTGGCCTTGGGCGATGTTCACCGTGCCGTTGACTGCAATCGTGCCCAGCGCCGGCGCCTTGCCAGCCCGCCACACGGCACGCGGGGAGATCACTTCTGCACCGATCGCACGAACCGCGACCACGCCCTGGTCGGCAATCGCGCCGGTCCGGTCGTTGAAGGTGTAGTACATGTTCCAGGTACCCGCATACGGCGCCGTGAACACCAGCTTGCCACCGACGAACACGGCCGAACCCACTGCCTTGGCGCCCGTCACCGCGTCGAACGGATCACCGTTCGTAACGATGCGCAGGGTTGCCAGGTCCACGCCGGCCGGAGCAAAGTCGTTGGCCAGGACGTCGATGGTCAGCGGCAGGGTTGCCACACCGGTGTTGGCCAGGTCGTCACGCGCATCCGGCAGGCCGTTGAGCAGGCCGATGTTCACCGTCACGAGCTGACGCTGCGTGGTGGTGCCGATCACCGTGGCTGCCTGATACCAGAAGGTATCGGTGATGCCGCCGCGATTGGCCGGCGGGCTGTAGGTGATCACGTTACCGACGATCATCAAGCGTCCGCCCTGCGCCGTGCAGCTGGTCGAGACCACACCAGGGGTGCAGGCTGCCGTCGCGCTGGGAACGCCGCATGTGCCGCCGGTCGGGCCGGTGGTGCAGCTCAGCAGGTTGGGCACTGCCGCCACGCCGACGTCGTTGGCCAGCACGTCAACAAAGGCCGGTACGTTCATCGGGATCGATACCGAGTCAGGCTGGAACGAAGCCGTTCCCGCCGCCGCACCCAGGTACATGGTCTGCGCCGAGTCAATGCCACCCGCGCTGGAACGCACCGTCACGAAAGCCGGCGGTACCTGCACGTTGGCGATGGTCACCGTGCCGAGCGCAACCTTCGAGGTCGCAGGCACCTTCAGCTTGAAGTCCTGGGCGACGCCCAAGGCCGTAGCGGCAGGCAGGCCGTAGGCATCCAGCGTCAGGCAGGGGTTGGAGCAGGCTGTGCCGGCTGCCGTCTGGCCCACCGGGGTCGGCGAGGACAGGAACGCGCCGGAATCGGCGGACACCGTCAGCACCTTGGTGGTGGCGTTGTAGTTGGCCGAGGTGATGCGCAGTTCATCGACCAGCGGCACGTTCACCACCGTTGCGGGCACGTCCGTCGTGGTGCGCACGCGGGCATAGCCGTAGGACGGGCCGGGCTGGCCTGCCACCGTCGGCTGGATCACGCCGTTGAAGAAGTTGAACTTCGGCGTGGGCACCTGGCCGGGGATCACCGGGGCGGTGTTCGGCACCGGGGTCCTCAGCATGGCCACTTCGGGGGTCGCATTGACCGGATCAGCCGGGTCGCCCCTGTTCAGGCTCAGACCGACGAGCGGCTCGGGACGATTGACTTCCTGCACCGCATTGGCCCAGGCGCCGATCTGGAAGCGATCGGGCGTGCCATCGGCGTTGGAATCCACCGCACGATAGGTGGCGCGTTCGATGTTGGTGCGGCTGGCAATCGCAGCGGTATTGACGCGGCCGATGACGTTGATGTCATTGATCGCCCACACCGCCTCCTGCGTCGCGCAGTTGCCCGAGGCAATGCCGGGGCCGGAGACCATGAAGTAGTTGGTCTTGGGCATGGCGCGGATTTCCGGCGGGATGGCAAAGGCCGGCACCGTGGCGCCATTGTAGAAGGGGTTGGCCACACCGCTGCCGGTGATCGGGCCGGCGTCGCCCGGGGAGAGGTACTGCTTGCCGTCAGCGCCGATGGTGAAGGGCGCAGCGACACCGCCGGGGGTGGCCGCACGCATCGCAAACGGACCGGCCGCACCTTGCAGGGCGCCATTGAAGTCCGGGCCGATGCCGATGTCTTCGGTAATGAACAGCCGGCCGCCCACGACGAGGTCGACGACCTTGGGCGCGCGGTGCGGCGAATAAATCGTGAAGGTGCCCGTGCAGGCCATGCCGGCCTGGGCCTGCGGCGCCTGCACGCGCCAGCGCGCAAAGGTGATCTGCTGGCCGGCCTCGGGCAACGGGGTGTTGAACGAAGCCTCCACACCCGTCAGCACCTTGAGCGGCGTGGTCTGGCCGGGGGTGGCCGAGGCCATGGTCATCACCGCCGAGGTGAAGTAGAAAAAGTGCTCCTGCGACCAGTTGGTCGGCATCACTTCCGGCAGCGCCGGCACTTCGGCCGGGGTGACAAAGCAGATGCCGGCCACGAGGTCGGCCTGCGTGGTGGGTACGCACAGCTCAAGGGCCAGGCCGTTGGCGTCCTGGTAAAAGGCCGGGTAGCCGGTGGCCGGGTCAACCGGACCGACGCGCTGCAGCACGGCTTGCGCCGGCTGCATAAGGGTCATCGCGGCAAGACCTGCGGCGACGGCGTTTCTCAAAATAGGATTCATGTAATGCCTCCTGAAGTGGTAGATCAAAGTAATGCGGAAATTTCGTTAAAAAGTACTGCCGAAACCAAAAACTGAAAGTTACGAAATAATTGAAATAAAAGTGACAGAATTTTAATTATGTTAAATATTGCTGCAAATCTGTTCCAGCTTTACTGCGGCAGGCACCGCTTTTCTCGGGGCTTGCCGGGTGATGCGGTTGCGGGCTTACCCGCGAAAGATGACTGCTGATCCGTCGCGGGTCACCTCCGGGTTTCGTTAGTCCGGGCCCCGTCTTGCGGGCCGGCGTTGTTAAGCGGCTTATTCATTTGCAAATACTCCTGTGAGAGAACCGATCCGGGCCAAGCGCCGGCCATTGATTGCTGTTCGAAACGGCTTGCCGCACGGTCTTGTGCAGGCCGCGTGTTACGCGGTCAGTGCGCGTGGGCATGTGCGCCTGCGCCGGCGGCCTGGCTGGTCGCCGCTTGAGCGCCGGCCGAGCGCTCGATCGCGATGACCACATAGTCGGCGCCGTCTTTTTCAATGACAAAGCGCACCGTGTCGGCGACTTTCAGTCCGTTGAGAACGGCCGCATCGCGCACGCGAAAGGCCATGGTCATGGCCTGCATGTCCATGCCCTTCCATTCACCGTGCTTGATGATGACGCGGCCGGCCTTGGCGTCGATCTTGCGGATTTCACCGTCGGCGCTGGCCGACTGCGCCAATGCGGCGCACGAGAACAGCGCCAGCGCGGCGGCGGCGGCGACTGCGCCAAGGGCTTTTTGCATGGTGTGCTTCATCGGGTGTTTCCTTGTGTTTGTGTAGAGTGCTCAGGATAGGGCGCAACTAAATGCGAATCAGTCGCGCTTTCGTGGCGAACATGTAACGCTGTGTAATGGCCGCGGGTCATGATTGGCCTAACGAGCCGGCAGTGCGCCGGGCGTGCCGGTACGCGGCTTTTGCGCGACAAGCAGCGCCGCTGCCGCAACCTGCTCCTCGGCCCGCAGCCTGGCGACCAGGCTGCGCACCGGTTCACCCTGCGCATCGACCACGCCGGTAACGACCCAGCGCGGTCGCGATTGCGCGTCAAAAATAACCGTCGATGGCAGGCTGTCAAAGCGAAAGTCCGCTGCATCTTCTGCCAGGCGAACCGTGCCCATGGTCGTCGGCGTTTTGCTGAAAAATTTTGCAATGGCGGTGTTTGAGTCGCCGGTGTTGACCAGCAGAAATTCAACCCCCTGCCCCTGCGGCGAAGCGGCAAGACGTGACAGCGCCGGCAGTTCCTCGCGGCAGGGCGCGCACCACACCGCCCAGAAATTGACCACGGCGATTTTCCCGGCCATGGCGGAGGCCTCCAAACGCGCGCCCTGCAGGGTGTCAAGGCGCAACAAAGGCGCGGCCGCTCCCGTCCAGGGCTTGACCTGTGCGGCGAGGCACAAGGCCGCCGCAAACAGCAAGCCGCAGCCCAGTGCGAACGTCGCGAGCACGGCACCCAGACGCGGGGCGCGGTTCATTGCTTGCGCTCGCGCACATAGGTCTGCGCATCGTCAAGGCCGAGGCTGGCCGACTGGCGCACCAGCGCCATGCCGCGCGCTTCGTCCTGCGGCACGCCGCGGCCCTCGATCAGGCACAGGCCCAGGTGAAACTGCGCCAGCGCATTGCCGCCGTCAGCCGCTTCGCGCAACAAGGTCAGCGCCTTGGCCAGGTCGTGGCGCACTTCGCGTCCGGTCATCAGCAACAGCGCGAGGTTGGCGCGCGCCTCGTTGTCGCCCTGCTCGCCGGCTTTCTCCAGCCAGTAGGCGGCCTCTTGTTCGTCGCGCTCTATGCCCCAGCCTTTGCGAAACAACGCGCCCAGGCGGTTCTGCGCCGCGGTATCGCCCTGGCGTGCCGCCTCGGTGAGCAGCATCAAGGCCATGCCGGCGTGCATGGGCACACCGCGGCCTTCCAGGTACATCTGGCCGAGCAGGCTTTGCGCCGAAGGCTCGCCCTGGGCCGAGGCGGCCTCGAGCAGCGTGGCGGCCATGGCGTCGTCGCGCGGCACAGCGCGGCCCTGCATATACAGTGTCGCCAGCACAAAGCGGCCGAAGGCATCACCCTTGGCCACCGCCTGGCGGATCATCGCAACACCCAATTGCACATCTGCCGGGGTCGCGCTGCGCACCAGCATGAAGCCGATGCGCGCCTGCCCTTGCGCATCGCCGGCGGCGATGGCCTTGCGATACCAGACGGTGGCTTCACGGTCGCTGCGCGCCACGCCAAAGCCGCGCTCGTGCAAGTCGCCGATGGCGCTGAGCGCGCGTGCGCTGCCGGCGGTGGCGGCCTGGCGAAACAGGCGCAGCGCATCGGCGTAGTCGCGCGCAAACACCGCCATGCGGCCCTGCGCGAGCAATTCGTCCGGCGAAGGCACCGGCAGCGGCTCATATTGCGCCGCCGCCTCGGGCGAACCGGGCGCCGGTATGCTGGCGCGCGCCTCGCCCTGCGCCAGGGCCAGCGCCGAGGACAGCAGCATCGCCGCCAGCAAGGCGCCCAAGGTCGCACGTCGTTCGGGAATGATGCGAAGGGTCATGGCGATCGGATTGCGCTTTGTGGTTTTTTGGCAGCGGACGTTCAGAGCGAACGAATGACGCTGTAGATGTTGCGCGGCGAGGTGCCCAGCGCGACCATGGACCAGCTCTCTTTGTTGTCCACGATCAGGCGGCCGGAGCTGCTGTGATTCGTGACATCGCGATCGCGCTCCGGGTCCGGGTCGACAAAACCCTGGCTCCGGCGCAGCAGCTCGATGTCCCTGGCCTTGCCGGTGAGGAACAACCAGCCGGGTTTGACCTCGAAAATATCCTCGGCGTATTCCTTCAGGACAGGCACGGTGTCTTTTTCCGGCTCCAGCGTGACGGAGTAGAAAAACACGTCCTTGCCCATGCGCTCGCCCAGCATGTCCTGCACCTTGCGCAGGTTCTGGTTGGCGGCGGGGCAGCGCCCTTCCGTGCACTGCACGACAAAAAAGTTCAGCAAGATGATCCTGTCACGCACCAGGTCATCGTAAAAGTTGAAGGTCTCGCCGGTGTGCGCCACCAGCGGGATGTTGGGCAGGTAACCGCGTGCGGCGGCCTTGGAGACCGGCCGCACCGCGCCGGCAGCGCCGCCGCCGTGCAGCGGGTCGGCCGCTGCCGGCAGGGCTGCTGCCAGTGGCAGCAGGCCTGCGGCGGAGAGAAAAGATCTGCGGTTCATCGAGAGTCTCCCTCGCCGGCCGTTCTCAGACGATCTTCCACATGGCCATCATGCCGTGGTCCTCGTGCACCACGTTATGGCAGTGCATGGGGTAGATGCCCTTGTAGTCGCGAAAGCGCATCGCCGTGGTGATGGTCGAGCTCGGGTCGAGGCGATAGACGTCCTTGCGGCCGCCTTCCAGGGGCTTGGTCGGATCAGGCTGGGCCGCGCCGTTGTAGCTGAGGATGCGGCCCTCTTCGTAGTGCGGGTGGATAGGATGCGACCAGGAGCCGCCGCCGTTCTTGTGCACCCAGATCTCGGCCGTGCCTTCCTTGACTTCGTAGGGTGCGGCGTAGCGGTCGAACAGCGCGCCGTTGGCGTTCCAGGCGCCGTTGCCACGGCCCCATACCCACTCTTTTTTCTTGAGCACGGGCAGGTTGGGCAGATCGGGCAGCGGGCGCAGGGCCATGCCCTTGACGATCCTGGTGCTGTTGTCGGTGAGGCCGGGACGGGCCGCCTCGACGAGAAACTTGATCGCGTCATTGCCTTTGGTCAGCAGCTTGCCCGAGGGGCCGCGGCCGCCGGTCTGCTCGGCGCGGTTGGTGATGAAGAGCTCGGTGCCCGGCTTGAACTTGGAGAAGTCGACGATCAGGTCGAAACGCTCGCCCACGCCCTGCTTGAAGCTGGTCACGTCAACGGCGCGCGGCAGCAGGTTGCCGTCGTTGGCGATGCACGTCATGGGCAGGTAGGTCGAACCGGCTGCGCCCTGGCGCATCCACCACCAGTAAAAACGCGACGGGCCGCCGTTGTACATGCGGATGCGGTATTTGCGCGGCTGCACCTTCATCACCGGCTGGATGGTGCCGTTGACGGTGAGTTTGTCGCCGATGGCCCCGTCAAGGCAGACCAGCGGGAAGAAGTCCACGCCCCTGGGGTCGAACTGGCGGTCATGGAAGAACATCGGCACGTCGAACTCGTAGGGGAAGCTGGCCGCGTCCTGCGAATGCGAGGGGAAACGAATGCCGGTGGTGCCGGCCACGGTCTCGTCGCCGGTATCCACTTCGTCATAGATCGGGCAGGCGCCGAACAGGCCGGCGTAGACGTTCTGCGAGGTGAAGTCGTGCTTGTGGTCGTGGAACCAGAGCGAGCCGAGGGCTTCGCGGTAGTCGCCGCGCACGCCGGCCTTGGGTGACACAAAGCCCTGGTTGATGCCGGCATACAGGTTGGGGTAGTGGTGGTCCCAGAACTTGCCGGCGTAGTTGTAATAGAGCGGGCCGCCATCGCTCTCGGAGGGCGTGTGGTGGTTGTGCATGTGGGTGGCGATGGTCGAGGTGCCAAAGCCCAGGGCCGAGACGGCATCGACGGCGGTGGCCGGCAGTTCGTTGTAGATGCGCACCAGGTGCGAGCGACCGTACTTCAGGCGGAACACCGGACCGGGCACGCCGGTGCAGGTCGTACTGCTGTTGCCGGTGACGGTGGTCATGTTGTCGAAAGCACGGTCGGCAAAACCCCAGGCCAGCTGGCCGGCGGCGCCGGCGGGCATGTCGCTGTGCCAGACATGCTGGTGCTGGACGGCGCGCATCTCGAAAATGTCCTTGGGCGGGTTGAGCAGCCCGGTGTTCTTGTCGGTGCCGTCCCAGGCCTGGTGCGCGAGGTTCGCGTTGGGGGTGGCATTGGCCATTTCGGGGTGCTCGTGCAGCAGGTGCAGCTTGGAGTCGAGCGCATTGCTCGGCGCGCTGGTCGGCTTGCCGCCGCGCAGCATCATCGCGTCGGTCAGTTCGGACACGCTGCTCTTGACGGTGTAAGTGGGCTGCATTTCTTCGAGGCGCTGGAAGGCGTCCTTGAACGGCGTGGTCCTGGGGCTGATCATGTCGACGCCGGGGATCGGGCAGTCAGAGGCGGCAAACGCGGCGCGCATGCTCAGGCCCTGAATGGGCAACAGCATGCCGGTGCCGGCGCTCAGCACGCCGAGCTTCATAAGATTGCGACGATCCAGGCCGGAGCGCGTGAGTTCACGCTGTACGTCCATGGTGCGCTGGATCAGTTTCTGCTGTTGCTTGTTCATGCCAAATCCCCTTCTTGTATGGTCAATAACGATTCGTTACGAAATGGAACCGAGGAATGCTTTTGCGTTGCCGTTGCGATGTAGCGATATTAGAAAAAAAATTCGTGTCGTTTGTCTGCGTCCGGTGTTGCACTGGCAGCACAAACGTGTGGCTTGTGTAACGGCGTGTCATCGGGACGGTGCTGCACGCGAGCGCATGGAGGCCTTCGCTGTCCCGTTGTTTCATGTTCGTTGCCACACCCACTTGTTCCTGCTGTACCCCCTATCTCTTGCTGTACCCCGTATCTATTGCTGTACCCCCTATTAGCAGCACGCGTGCCAGTTCATCTGCCGCGCCAAAAAAAATTGCATTCGCTTGTTTTTTATGGGAATTTTTTTACACAAGCGTTAAAGCGAAAATCACGCGGCGCGCGCGATTGGGTGATAAGCCACAAGGTTTTGGGTCAATCTGGGGCAAATCCCCCACGCAAAACCGCGGCCATCTGATTTTTGAGTTGCCTTGGCTAAAGTTTTCCCGCGCCATGTCGATAACCGGTTGATACGCACAAGCCGGAATTGCCGATCAGCGCTGCCGGCATGTTTTGGATTTAAACCGTGACCGCGAAACGGGGGGCCATCTGGACAGCACGCATCCGCAGGAGCACGAGCAGGAGCAGGCGGCCGGCAATCGGGCGACGCTGCTCCTTGTTGACGACACGCCGGGTGTTCACGCGCTGTTGTCGCGCGCATTGCGTTCGCACGGCTATCGGGTGCTCACGGCCGATGGCGGCGCGCAGGGGCTTGCGCTGATGGCCGGGCAGGACGTTGACCTGGTGATCTCGGACATGAGCATGCCGGGAATGGATGGCGCCGACTTCCTCGCCGCCGTGCGCAAGCGCTGGCCCGACACCGTGCGCATCCTGCTCACCGGCAATTCGGACATCAACGCGACCATCGCCGCCATAAATCGCGGGGAAATATACCGCTATATTTCCAAACCATGGCGCGACGGCGACGTGCTGTTACTGGTACGGCAGGCGCTGGAGGTGAAGGGGCTGGCGCGCGACAAGGCCCGGCTCGAGGCCTTGACGCAGGCGCAAAACCTCGAACTAAAAGCCCTTAACGCGGGCCTCGAGAACATCGTCGCGCTACGCACGGCCGCGCTGCAAAAGGCCATGGAATCGCTGCAGTTTGCACATAACCGCCTGAAAAACAACTTCAACGCTTCGATCGCGGTATTTTCCAACCTGATCGAGTTGCGCCTTGGCAAAGCGACCGGAAAGTCGCGCCGGATTGCCGACTGGGCACGACGCATTGCAAAGCGCCTGAAGATTGCCGAAGCGGCGCAGCAGGACATCGTCGTTGCCGCATTGCTGCGCGACATCGGCCAGTTGACCCTGCCCGACCACCTGCTTGACAAGCCGCTTGCGCAACTGTGCCCGGAGGACCAGATCGCCTACAGCCAGCATCCGGCCACCGGCGAGGCGGCCTTGATGTCGCTTGACCGGCTGGATGGCGCCGCGCACCTGATCCGCAGCCAGCTCGAACGCTGGGACGGAAAGGGCTACCCGGACCGGCTGCGGGCGAGGCAAATTCCCCTCGGGTCGCGCATCCTGTCGGTTGCGCGCGACTATGAGCGGCTGCAAAACGGTAGCGCGACAAACGTACGCCTTAGCCCCACCGATGCGCAACGATTCATCGTCGCCGACAGCGGCCGGCGTTACGACCCGGAGGTGGTGGATGCGTTTATCGCAATCAGCGGCGTCAAGCCGGCCCGGCCCGCGCCGCTTGCGGAAAAATACGTGCCTGCCGAGGCACTGGCGAGCGGCATGGTCCTCGCCCGCGACTTGATCACCGAGGAGGGGGTGCTGCTGCTGTCGCGCGAACACATTTTGGATTCATCGCTGATCCACAAACTGCGCAGCTACGAACACAGGGGCGCGAAGCGGCTGGATGTGAGCGTGCGCGTGGCCGCCGAGATGGTTTGAATAAGCGCCTACGAAACCCGCTGCGCGGCCGCGAAACCCCCGCCCCTCCCCGCGCACAATCGCCCGAAAGGCCCGCCTGGCGCCGCTTTCGCGGTGATGACGGCGGTGCGGTAAAGAGTTTGCGTAAGCGTCATGCCGGTCTGGCGCGGCTTTGCGCTTGCTTAAGCAAACATCTCCGTCATTCCGGGGCGGCGTAGCCGAACCCGGAATCCATGGGGTTCGTCGTTGAGGTGCGGACTCAAGCCCATGGGGTTCGTCGCTCATGCACGAACTCAACCCCATGGATCCCCGCTTTCGCGGGGATGACGGCGCTGCGGTACTGGGGTTCGTCGCTTAAGTGCGGACCCAACCCCATGGATCCCCGCTTTCGCGGGGATGACGATGCTGCGGTAAAGAGTTTGCGTAAGCGTCATGCCGGTCTGGCGCGGCTTTGCGCTTGCTTAAGCAAACATCTCCGTCATTCCGGGGCGGCGTAGCCGAACCCGGAATCCATGGGGTTCGTCGATTAGGTGCGGACTCAAGCCCATGGGGTTCGTCGCTAAGGCACGGACCCAACCCCATGGATCCCCGCTTTCGCGGGGATGACGATGGTGCGGTACAGGGGGTTCGTCGCTCAGGTACGGACTTAACCCCATGGATCCCCGCTTGGCCGTTCCTCGAAACTTCTTCTCGCTGCGCGAGACTCGTTTTCGCGGGGATGACGGCGTTTTCTTCCGGTATCGGCAAATAATTCGTCACTCCAGAGTCGGCAAGTTATTTGTCATTCCGGGGCGGCGTAGCCGAACCCGGAATCCATGGGGTTCGTCGATTAAGTGCGGACTCAAGCCCATCGGGTTCGTCGATTAAGTACGGACTTAACCCCATGGATCCCCGCTTTCGCGGGGATGACGGCGTTTTCTTCAGGTATCGGCAAATAATTCGTCACTCCAGAGTCGGCAAGTTATTCGTCATTCCGGGGCGGCGTAGCCGAACCCGGAATCCATGGGGTTCGTCGATTAGGTGCGGACTTAACCCCATGGATCCCCGCTTTCGCGGGGATGACGGCGTTTTCTTCCGGTATCGGCAAATAATTCGTCACTCCAGAATCGGCAAGTTATTCGTCATTCCGGGGCGGCGTAGCCGAACCCGGAATCCATGGGGTTCGTCGATTAGGCACGGACTCAAGCCCAACGGGTTCGTCGATTAGGTACGGACCCAACCCCATGGATCCCCGCTTGGCCGTTCCTCGAAACTTCGTCTCGCTGCGCGAGACTCGTTTTCGCGGGGATGACGGCGTTTTCTTCCGGTATCGGCAAATAATTCGTCACTCCAGAGTCGGCAAGTTATTCGTCATTCCGGGGCGGCGTAGCCGAACCCGGAATCCATGGGGTTCGTCGATTAGGCACGGACTCAAGCCCATCGGGTTCGTCGCTCAGGTGCGGACTCAACCCCATGGATCCCCGCTTTCGCGGGGATGACGGCGGTGCGGTAAAGCGCTTACGTAAGCGCCATGCCGGTCTGGGGCGAATGGCGTTTCCTTAAGCAAACATCTCCGTCATTCCGGGGCGGCGTAGCCGAACCCGGAATCCATGGGGTTCGTCGCTCAGGTACGGACCCAACCCCATGGATCCCCGCTTTCGCGGGGATGACGGCGGTGCGGTAAAGCGCTTACGTAAGCGCCATGCCGGTCTGGGGCGTCATGCCGGTCTGGGGCGAATGGCGTTTCCTTAAGCAAACATCTCCGTCATTCCGGGGCGGCGTAGCCGAACCCGGAATCCATGGGGTTCGTCGATTAGGCACGGACTCAAGCCCATGGGGTTCGTCGTTGAGGTGCGGACCCAACTCCATGGATCCCCGCTTTCGCGGGGATGACGATGGTGCGGTACATGGGGTTCGTCGCTCAGGTACGGACTTAACCCCATGGGCTTCGTCGCCGAGGCACGGACCCAACCCAATGAATCCCCGCTTGGCCGTTCCTCGAAACTTCTTCTGGCTGCGCGAGGCTCGTTTGCGCGGGGGTGACGGATTTATTCAGAGTTTCCCTAGTGATAGGGATAGCTGGCGGGGCGGGGCAGGCGCAGCAAGTCGGCGCTGTTAATGACATTTGCAGCGGCCAGCACAACCGCCTGTTCGATGGTGTTTTTAAGTTCGCGCACATTGCCCGGCCAGGTGTGGCGGCTGAGCGCGGCCATCGCCTCGCTGCTGATGCGCAGGCCCGGCTTGCCGTAGCGCGCGGCGTAAATGTCCAGAAAATGCCCGGCCAGGCGCAGCACATCCACGCTGCGCTCGCGCAGCGCCGGCACGTGCACATGAATCATGCGCAGGCGGTAATACAGGTCGGCCCGAAAGCGGCCATCGCGCACCATGCCCTCAAGGTCGCAACTGGTGGCGGCCAGAAAGCGCGCGTCGACGCTGCGCTCCTGCACGCTGCCCAGGCGGCGCACCCGCCGATCTTCGAGCACCTTGAGCAACTTGGCTTGCGAGCCCAGGTCAAGATCGCCGATTTCATCCAGAAACAGCGTGCCCCCGGTGGCCGATTCGATCAGTCCGAGTTTGGCTGTTTTGGCGTCGGTAAATGCGCCGCGCTCGTAGCCGAACAA
>CAMAWC010000079.1 GCA_945861875.1 Bordetella parapertussis | reverse complement strand
TTCGTGCAGCGCGAATACCGCGTGTCCATCGCCGGACCGACGACCCTGTCGGCCCTGCTCAACAGCCTGCAAATGGGTTTCCGCACGCTCGCCATCGAGCAGCGCTCAAGCGAAGTGTGGGAGCTGTTGTCGGCGGTGAAGACCGAGTTTGGCCGCTTTGGCGACGTACTGGCCAAGACCAAGCAGCAACTGCAGACGGTGACCAATTCCATCGGCCAGGCCGAAACGCGCACACGGCAGATGACGCGCAAGCTGAAGGATGTCGAAGCGCTGCCGGTGCCGCAAGCTGAATTGCTGCTTGGCAAGCCCGACGATGCTGCGGAAGAGGACGACGCGGCTGCCTGAGCGGGTATAAGTGGCTGGAAAACCGCGCCAGGCGGGCATTTCCAGCCGATTGTGTCCTTGGTGTGGCCTTAGACCACGCCGTCAAACACCTGCACGCTTACCATGTCGCCGGCCTTGACCCCGGCTTGCGTGTGGCCGAGCACGATAAAACAGTTGGCTTCGGACATGGAGCGCAGGATGCCCGAGCCCTGGGCGCCGGTCGCCGCCACCGTCCAGTTGCCGTCACCGCCGCGGGTCATGCGCCCGCGCACATACTCGGTCCGGCCGGGCGATTTCTTGATCGCACTGGTGCAGGGCACTTGCGCCAGGGGCAGGGCGGTGTCGTCGGTGCGGCCGGCGAGATAAAGCAGCGCCTCGCGCACGAACTGGTGGAACGTCACCATCACCGCCACCGGATTGCCGGGCAGGCCGAAAAAATGCGCCTTGCCGATTTTGCCAAAAGCCATGGGACGGCCGGGCTTCATGGCGATTTTCCAGAACAGCACCTCGCCCATGTCACCGAGCAGTTTGCGCGTGAAGTCGGCCTCGCCGACCGACACGCCGCCCGAGGTGATCACCGCATCGGCCTTGCCGGCGGCATCATTAAAGGCGTACTCAAGGCTGTGCGGGTCGTCCGGAACCACGCCCAGGTCGATGATTTCCACATCCAATCGCGCCAGCATGCCCCACAGCGTATAGCGGTTGCTGTCGTAGACCTGGCCTTCCTTGAGAGGTGTGCCGACAGGTACCAGTTCGTCACCGGTGGAAAAAAACGCCACGCGCAGGCGGCGGCGTACGGTGACTTCGGCTATGCCCAGCGAAGCAATCAGCCCGAGTTCGGCCGGGCGTATCGCCTGGCCGGCCTTGAGCACCACCGTGCCTGCGGCGAGGTCCTCGCCGGCAAAGCGCCGGTTCTGGCCTTGTTTCTGGCCGGGTGGAATGACGGCGCTCCCGCCTTCTGCCGTGACGATTTCCTGGATGACCACGCAGTCGCACCCGGCAGGCATGACCGCGCCGGTCATGACGCGCACGCACTCGCCCGGGCGGAGTGTGCCGGCGAAGGATTTTCCGGCGAGGGCTGTACCTATGATTTTCAACGCAGTCGGGCCGTCGGCGGCAAGGTCGGCGTGACGCAAGGCATAGCCGTCCATGGCCGAGTTGTCATGGGCGGGCACGTTGATGGTCGAGACAATATCTTCGGCCAGCATCCGGCCCAGCGCCAGGCGCACCGGCAGGCGTTCGGTTTCGGTAATCGGCGTGATGAAGGAGCGGATGACTTCACGCGCCTTGTCCACCGGCAGCGCGTTGGGGTCGTAGTCGTCCATGCAGCTGACGATGTGTTGCAGCGTACTCATCCCGGTTTCTTTTCGTGGTCCTGCAATTCTTCCAGTGTATTGATATTGGAAAAGGCCACGGCCTGGTCATCGAAATTGACTTCGACGACGAACAAGGTCGAGTACCAGTCGTCGATCTTGCGGCCGCCGCCTTTGAGATAATCGGCGAGGTGATCGAGCACGCCGCGCCGTACCAGGCAGAACACCGGGTGGGCCTGGTCACCGGTCTTGGCCACAGCCACTTCGGCGCCGGCCTCGTCAAGCGCGCTGAAAAGGCGCGATACCAGGTCGGCAGGCAGGAAGGGTGAGTCGCAAGGCACGGTGGCGAGGTAGGGGCGTTTGGATACCGACAGGCCGGCGTGCAGCCCGGCGAGTGGGCCGGCATAGCCTTCAATCGCGTCGCTCACCACGCGCACGCCAAGTTCGCGGTAGCTGCCGAGGTTCTGGTTGGCATTGATGATGACGCCTGCGACCTGCGGGGCCAGGCGCTCGAAGGCGTGCTCGACCAGGCGCTTGTCGCGAAAAGTCTTGAGGCCCTTGTCGACGCCGCCCATGCGCCGGCCCTGGCCGCCGGCGAGAATCATGCCGGTGATCTGGTTGACGTGATCGGCGCCGTGCGAAGGATGGGTCATGTCAGTTTTCGCCAGTACACGCCGGCGCCGTCGATGTCGATGATGGTTTCCGTAATGTTTTTCGCATTGCGAAAATCGGTGATGGCGGCGCGGCACTTGGGCAGGATGAAATCATCAACGATGACAAAGCCGCCGGTTGAAACCTTGTGATACAGCGCGTTGAGTGTGTCCATGGTCGACTCGTACATGTCGCCATCCAGGCGCAGTACGGCGAGCCGTTCTATGGGGGCGGCGGGCAAGGTGTCCTTGAACCAGCCCTTGAGGAAGCGCACTTGGTCGTCGAGCAAATCGTATTTGGAAAAATTGGCCTGCACCTGTTCCAGCGATACGGCCAGTTCGCGGTATTCAAAGGAATTGTCGCCGCGATCGGCGGGGTATTTGTCCGGCGTGGGCGGGGGCAGGCCTGCGAACGAGTCGGCCACCCAGACGCGCCGGTCGGTGATGCCCCAGGCCTTGAGTACCGCGCGCATCAGGATGCAGGCGCCGCCGCGCCACACCCCGGTTTCGATGAAGTCGCCGGGGATGCGTTCGGCGATTGAGTCCTCGCAGACGGCCCGCAGGTTGCCCATGCGGCGGTTGCCAATCATGCTGTGCGCCAGCGATGGCCAGTCCGAACCGATTTCGCGCACCTCGGGCTGGTAGCTGGTGCCGAAGGTCTGCGCCGGGTCTTCGTAGACGGTGTTGATGATGGTCCGCTGCACCATGTCAAGGTAGAGGCGGCGCAGTTCGGCTACCTCGGCAGACGCGCCGGGTGCATGTCCGGCGGAAGGCGTCGCCGTGCTGCGCAGCAGATTTCCCGCCAGGCTTCCAATCAAGCTCATGCCAGCATGGTCGGTGTTACCGACTTGACAAAGCGCTGCTTGCCGGTGAACAAGAGGTAATGCTTGTTCACGGCGCGGCCGAGCATGGTGATGCCGATGCGCTCGGCGATGTTCCAGCCCATTTGCGTCAGCCCCGAGCGCGACACCAGGAAGGGGATTTGCATCTGCGCCGCCTTGATTACCATTTCGGAAGTGAGCCTGCCGGTGGTGTAAAAAATCTTGTCCGAGCCGTCTATGCCTTCGAGCCACATGCGCCCGGCGATGGCGTCCACCGCATTGTGGCGGCCGACATCCTCGACAAAGCTGATGATCTCGGAGCCCGAGGCGCTGTTGCTCGCCAGGGCGCAGCCGTGCACGGCACCGGCCGACTTGTAAATGGTTTCATGCTTTCGCACCGCCTCGAGCAGGCTGTAGAGCGTTTCTTCGCTCAGGTTGACGTCCTCGCGCAAGGTGATGCTGTCGATTTCCTCCATCAGGTCGCCGAACACCGTGCCCTGGCCGCAGCCGGTGGTGACGGTGCGTTTTTTCATTTTGTTGGCGAGGCCTTTGATGCCCTTGCGCGTGGTAACGGCGACCGAGTCGGTCTCCCAGTCGACCTGCACCGCCGCGATTTCTTCAATGGAGCCGACCAGGCGCTGGTTGCGCAGGTAGCCAATGGCGAGGGCCTCGGGCGCCTGGCCGAGGGTCATCAATGTGACGATTTCGCGCTTGTCGATGTAGAGCGTGAGCGGATTTTCCCCGGCAATCGGCGTGGCGGTCGCTTCGCCGCGCTCGTTGATCGCCTCGACCTCGAAGGTGAGGGGGCGCGAGGCGCTGGTGATTTCGGGCTTCGGGGGTGTTTTCATCCGCCGATGTAGCTCATTTCTATTTTGCTGTCGCGCGCCGTGTCGGCGGTGCGCACTTCCGAATAGTTGTCATTGCGCGCCCGCCAGATGCCGCGGATTGCCTTGTCGATGGTTTGGTCGTCGGCACCTGTTTCACGATTGCGCAGCAGGCTGCGCAAGTCGTAGCCCTCGGTGGCGAACAGGCAGGTATAGACCATGCCCTCGGTGGACAGGCGCAGCCGGGTGCAACTGCTGCAAAAGGCCTGGGTCACCGACGAAATCACGCCGATTTCGCCCGAACCGTCGGCATAGCGCCAGCGTTCGGCCACTTCGCCGCTGTAGTTGGCGTCTGCCACAACCAGGGGAGCCTCGGCATTGATCATCGCCAGCACTTGGGCCGAGGGGACGACATCATCCATGCGCCAGCCGTTGCTCGCGCCCACATCCATGAACTCGATAAATCGCAGGATGTGGCCCGAGCCCCTGAAGTGGCGTGCCATCGGCAGGATGGCGTGGTCGTTGGCGCCGCGCTTGACCACCATGTTGACCTTGACCGGCGAGAACCCGGCCGCGGCGGCGGCGTCAATGCCGGCGAGTACATCGGCCACCGGGTAGTCGGCGTCGTTCATCGCCTTGAAAGTGGCGTCGTCTATGGCATCGAGGCTCACCGTCACCCGGTTGAGGCCGGCATTTTTCAGGTCGCGCGCCTTTTTCTGCAGCAGCGAGCCGTTGGTGGTGAGCGTGAGGTCGATGCCGGGAATGGCCGCCAGCATTTCGATCAACTTTTCAATATTCTTGCGTAGCAGGGGTTCGCCGCCGGTGAGGCGGATTTTCTGTACGCCCCGTCCGGCAAAAATGCGCGCGAGGCGGGTGATTTCCTCGAACGACAGCAGGGCGCCGTGCGGCAGGTAGGCGTAGTCCTTGTCGAAGACTTCCTTGGGCATGCAATAAGTGCAGCGGAAATTGCAGCGGTCGGTGACCGAGATGCGCAGGTCGTGCAGGTGCCGCCCGCGCGCATCGGCAAGCGGCCCGGCCGCCGCGCCAGCCTTGCCTGGCTCGGGCAGCGGTCTTGCGCGGCGGGTATCGGTGATGGGTATGATGCGGTCGGTCATTTCGTGGGGTATGCTAGTTTTTGGCCCGGGCAAAGCGCGGCTGTTGCGAGCGCGGGGCCGGAGGCCCCAATAATCTCAGGGTTATTTATCCTTTAAGTATAGAGCATCCGATGGAGCGTCCAAGTCTTGCGGTGGCGGTGCTTATGCAGAAAACCCTGCTCGACAACCGTTGGCAATCGGAACAGTGGGAAGCGGTCGGCGTGGTGCCGGACGAAGAACCCGCCGGGGCCTTGCCGCGTTGCATCGAAAAGACCGAAAAGCACGAGTTATGGCTGCACCCGGGGCAGATCATCGAGCTCTATCGCGATGAGGCCGAGGGCTATTTCCTCAACATCAGCGCCGAGCACGCCGTGGCCTTTGTCATCTGGCGCCAGGAAGACGGCCCGCCGCACCCGGCCGGGGTGACCCTCAGTTACAACGAGGCGGCGCGCATGATGGATGCGCAGGAGCACGTCGACGGCGTGCCGCTGCCGTCGGAGTTGCATGACTGGCTCGCCGGTTATGTGATGCAGCATTACAAGCCGGAACCCAAAAAGCGCAGCCGCCCGCCGTCGTTCCAGGGGGCCAGGCGCGACGGTAAAAAGCATGACAAAACGTAATGGCTGATCAAGACGAACTGCCCTTCCTGTCGCGCTGGTCAAGGCGCAAGCTGGAGGCCAAGGGGGCCGAGCCGGCGGTAACGCCGGAATCTCCGGCTTCCGCGGCCTTGCCCTCGGAAGAGGCCGGCGCGGCAGCGCCGGAGGCCGCGGTTCCACCAGCCGCCGTGCCGGTTGAGCTGCCGTCGGTGGACTCACTGCAGGGTGTGGCCTCCGAATACAAGGACTTCCTCAAGCCCGGTGTCGATGAGACGCTGAAGCGCGCCGCCTTGAAAAAACTGTTCAGTGATCCGCATTTTGGTTTTGCCAACATGGACAAGCTTGACATCTATGTTGACGATTACAGCATCGAGGACCCGATTCCCGAAGCCCTGCTGCGCAGCCTCAACCAGTCAAAAAACCTGTTCTTGTTCGAGACCAAAGAGGAAGAAACAGAACGCAAGGCGCTCGGGCCCCCTGGCGCGCCCGGCGCCGGTGCGAGCAGGCCGGCCGCTTTGGAACATTCCGCCGATCCGGATGTTCAGCCGGCCGCCGATGCTACGCAGCCTGCGGCGCCCGAACGCGACCCTGCGGTACCACCCAAGCCGGTGTAAACACCTCGCAATAGCCGCCTTCCCTGCTAATATGCGCGGGCTTTCATATTGGCAGGAATGCGATGGCGCTCGACGGCAAGACTTTAAAGATCTGCGACTGCAACCAGACCATGACGCTGGATGCAAAGGCCTTGCAAAACGCCTTGCGGCTGGCGCAGCCCCCGCGCATTCACCACGAGTTGTGCCGGCGCGAAGCAGACAGCTTTGCCGATGCGCTGCAAGACGAGGCCTGCGTGGTGGCCTGCACCCAGGAGGCGCCGCTGTTCAGCGAAGTGGCGGGCCAGGCCAACGCCCCGGTCGCGCTCAAGTTCATCAATATCCGCGAAGCCGCCGGCTGGTCGAAAGAGGGCAGGCTGGCGACGCCGAAGATCGCCGCATTGCTGGCCATGGCCGACCTGCCGGAGGCCGAACCTGTCGGCAGTGTTTCCTACCAGTCGGGCGGGCAGTTGCTGATCATCGGCGAGGCCGCTGCGGCGCTGGCCTGGGCGGAAAAACTTTCCGGCCAGCTCGAAGTGAACGTGCTCGCAACCGGCGGGGCGGGCGAGCTGCCGAGTGAGCGCCGCTATCCGGTCTGGTCCGGGAAGGTGACCTCTGTCGAAGGCTGGCTGGGCGCTTTTGACGTGCACTGGGAACAGGCCAATGCCATCGATCTTGAGGCATGTACCCGCTGCAACGCCTGTATCAGCGCCTGCCCGGAGCAGGCGATTGATTTTTCCTACCAGGTCGACATGGACAAGTGCAAGTCGCACCGTGCCTGCGTCAAGGCCTGCGGCGCGATCGGCGCGATTGATTTTTCGCGTGAGGACAAGAAACGCAGCGAAACTTTTGACATGGTGCTCGACCTGTCGCGCGCACCGTTGCTGAGGACGGCGCAATTGCCGCAGGGCTATTTTGCCCCCGGCGCCGACCCGCTCGAACAGGCGCTGGCGGTCGCCACCCTTGCGCAAATGGTCGGCGAGTTCGAAAAGCCGAAGTATTTCCAATACAACGAAAAGCTTTGCGCCCACGGCCGCTCGGGCAAGACCGGCTGCACCAATTGCATAGACACCTGTTCGACCCGGGCAATCGTTTCCGCCGGAGACAAAGTCAGGGTGGAGCCGCACCTGTGCATGGGTTGCGGCGGCTGCGCGACCGTCTGCCCGTCCGGCGCGATGACCTATGGCTACCCGAAGGTGCCCGAACTCGGGACGCGGCTGAAAAAGCTGCTCGCCACCTTCAGCCGGGCCGGCGGACAGGATGCCTGCCTGCTGTTGCATAACGGCACGGATGGACGCGAACAACTTGCCCGCATGGCGCGCCGCGGCAAAGGCTTGCCGGCGCGCGTCATGCCGCTTGAACTGCACCATGTTGCCTCGGCCGGCATCGACTTGTTGCTCGGCGCGTTTGCCTACGGTGCCTGCCAGGTGGTGGTGTTCGCGATGGGCAGCGAGGCGGACCATTACGCCGACGCGATTGAAAAGCAAATGGGCTTCGCGCAGACCATACTCAATTCGCTCGGTTTCGAGGGCCGTCATTTCAGCCTGCTGCGCGCCCCGGACATGGCCGCGCTCGAATCGGCCTTGTGGTCGCTCAAACCGGCGCGCGGGGTGGCCGCGCCGGCCTTG
Organism: Bordetella parapertussis; assembly: GCA_945861875.1. Taxonomy (GTDB): domain Bacteria; phylum Pseudomonadota; class Gammaproteobacteria; order Burkholderiales; family SG8-39; genus CAITSH01. The sequence continues at coordinate 7,974 of CAMAWC010000079.1, read as the reverse complement.
TTCAACCTCGCCGGCGAAAAGCGCGGCAGCCTGGAATTCATTTTCGAACACCTCGTCCGCCATGCACCGGCGAACAAGGACGAAATCGCCCTTGGCGCCGGTGCGCCCTGGGGCAATGTCAGCGTCAACAAGGACACCTGCACCCTGTGCCTGTCATGTGTCGGCGCGTGCCCTGAGTCGGCGCTGGTCGACGGGCGCGACAAGCCGATGCTCAAATTCATCGAGCGCAACTGCGTGCAGTGCGGCTTGTGCGAGACGACCTGCCCGGAAAAAGCCATCACCCTGACGCCGCGCCTGCTGCTCACCCCGGCGGCGCGCGAGGAGCGGGTGCTCAACGAGGCCGAGCCGTTCAACTGCATCAAGTGCGCCAAGCCCTTTGGCACGCGGCAGATGGTCGAGAACATGACGGCCAAGTTAAAGCTGCACGCGATGTTTTCCGGCGAAGGTGCGACCAGGCGCCTGATGATGTGCGCCGATTGCCGCGTCATCGATATGATGGAAAACCAGAACGAAATGACCATCCACGACGTGAAGAGAACCTAGGGTGGCGGAATCCGTGCCGCTGCAGTTTGCCCCAACCCTTACCGATGAGGACAGGGCCCGCGCCGACTACTATGCCCTGCTTGCGCGGCTCTACTTTGACGGCCCGGACGCCAAGCTGCTCGCCGCCATTGGCGGGGCGGTCCCGATAGTGGCGCAGGATGGCGCGCCGGGAGCCGCTCTGGCCGCGGGTTGGGCGCAATTGCAGGCGGCGTGCCGGTGCGCCGATGCGCAAACCCTGGCATTTGAATACAGCAACGTGTTCATCGGCACCGGCAAGGCACTGGTGACCCTGTACAGCACCCATTATCTCGAAGAGTCGATGAAGGGCAGGGCACTGGTTCGTTTGCGCGAAAGGCTGCGTGAGCTGGGGCTGGCGCGGACCGGCGATGCCGGTGTCTATGAAGACCACATCGCCAGCCTGTGCGAGGTTATGCGCCACCTGGTCTTGGAGGGGTCGGGTGTTGCTGCGATGCAGCAACAAAAGGAGTTCTTTATTAGCTATATTCAACCCTATTACCAACCATTCTCAAGTAGTGTAGAGGCCTGCACGGAGCTGGTTTTCTACAAGGCGGTGGGGCGCTTCAGCAAGGCATTTTTCGACATTGAAGCAGAAGCGTTGTCCATGGTTTAGCGGTACCGCTTTAGCTGCAACAAGACATATAAAATTGAGTACGGATCAAGGAGTACGACATGTCAGAGACCAAGGCAATCAAAACAAGTCGCAGGACATTCCTTCTGGCGGCAGGTGCGGGCGGGGCGGCCACTGTCGCGGCCATCGCGGCAAAACTGGCGCCGGCCAAACAGGCCTCCGCGCCACCGGACTCGCAGGACAAGCGGGCGGGCAAGGGCTACCAGGACACCGCACACATCCGCAGCTACTACCGCACCACCGAAGTCTGACCGGAGAGAGACGACCATGACCATGCTGCTCAGCAGGAAATCACCCGCCGCGACGACGGTGCAGGCACAGGCCACCAGCAAGCTGCGCCGCAGCCTTGCCGGCGTGATGGGCAAGAGTCTGGACCGGCGTTCCTTCCTCAAGCGCTCCGGCGTGGCCGTTGGTGCAGGCGCCTTCGCCAGCCAGCTGCCGTTCAACATGATTGGCAGGGCCGATGCCGCCGACGAAAAGAAAGGCGACGGCAAACTCGAAGTCAAGCGCACCGTCTGTACCCACTGTTCGGTCGGATGTGCCGTCGACGCGGTGGTGCAAAACGGCGTCTGGATACGGCAGGAGCCGGTGTTTGACTCCCCCATCAACCTCGGCGCGTATTGCGCCAAGGGCGCGTCGGTGCGCTGGCACGGCATCACCCATGATTCGCACCGGCTGAAAACGCCGATGAAGCTGGTAAGCGGCAAATACCAGCGCATTTCCTGGGAGCAGGCGGTCACCGAAATCGGCGACAAGATGACGGCCTTGCGCAAGGAGTCGGGCCCGGATTCGCTGTACTTCGTCGGCTCATCCAAGCACAACAACGAACAGGCGCAACTGCTGCGCAAATGGGTTTCGTTGTGGGGCTCCAACAACTGCGACCACCAGGCGCGCATCTGCCACTCGACGACGGTGGCTGGCGTGGCCAACACCTGGGGTTATGGCGCGATGACCAACTCCTACAACGATTTGCAGAACACCAAGTGCATGATGTTCATCGGCTCCAATGCCGCCGAGGCGCACCCGGTGTCGATGCTGCACGCACTGCACGCCAAGGAGGGCGGCGCCAAGATCATCGTCGTCGATCCGCGCTTTACCCGTACAGCCGCCAGGGCCGACCTGTATGTGCGCATGCGTTCGGGCACCGATGTCGCCTACCTGTTCGGCATGCTGCACCACATTTTCAAGAATGGCTGGGAAGACAAGGAATACATCAAGGCCCGTGTTTACGGCATGGACAAGATCAAGGAGGAATGCCTGACCAAGTGGACACCGGACAAGGTTACCGAGGTCACCGGCGTTCCCGAGGAGCAGGTGTACCAGGCTGCCGAGATGATGGCCAAGAGCAAGCCGGCGAGCATCATCTGGTGCATGGGACAGACACAGCACACCATAGGCAATGCCATGGTGCGCGCTTCGTGCATCCTGCAGCTTGCATTGGGCAATATCGGCACCTCCGGCGGCGGCGCCAACATTTACCGCGGCCATGACAACGTGCAGGGCGCCACCGACGTCGGCCCCAACCCGGATTCGTTGCCGGGCTATTACGGCATTGTCACCGGCGCCTGGAAGCACTGGGCCCGCGTCTGGAACGTCGACTACGAGTGGATGAAAGGGCGTTTCGCCAGCCAGGCGATGATGGAAAAGCCCGGCCTGACGGTATCGCGCTGGATAGACGGCGTGATGGAAAAGAATGATGCCATCGACCAGGACTCGAACATCCGCGGCATGTTCTTTTGGGGGCACGCGCCCAACAGCCAGTCGCGCGGCCTCGACATGGTCAAGGCAATGAAAATGCTCGACCTGCTGGTGGTGGTTGATCCCTACCCGTCTGCGACGGCGGCGATGGCCAACATGCCGGTTGAGGGCGTGGAGGAGAACAAGAACCGCGCCGTCTACCTGTTGCCCGCCGCGACGCAGTTTGAAACCGAGGGTTCCTGCACCGCTTCAAACCGCTCGCTGCAGTGGCGTGAACGGGTGATTGAGCCGCTGTTCGAGTCCAAGGCCGACCAGACCATCATGTACCTGCTGGCGAAAAAGCTCGGATTCGGCGATGAGTTGCTTGGCAAGAAGGGCGGCAAGCAGAACATACGCCTGGGCAAGAACGACGAGCCCATGGCCGAGGACATCCTGCGCAACGAAATCAACAAGGGCACCTGGACCATCGGCTACACCGGGCAGTCGCCCGAGCGCCTGAAGCTGCATATGAAAAACATGCACACCTTCGACGTCAAAACGCTGCGCGCCAATGGCGGTCCTTGCGACGGCGATTATTTCGGCCTGCCGTGGCCCTGTTACGGCACGCCGGAAATGAAACACCCCGGTTCGCCCAACCTATACGACACTTCCAAACACGTCATGGAAGGCGGCGGCAACTTCCGCGCCAACTTCGGTGTCGAGCGCGACGGTGTCAACCTGCTGGCCGAGGACGGTTCCTACTCCAAGGGCGCCGAGCTGACGACCGGCTATCCGGAATTCGACCACGTGCTGATGAAAAAGCTCGGCTGGTGGGACGACCTTACGGAGGCCGAAAAAGCCGAAGCCGAGGGCAAGAACTGGAAGACCGACCTCTCGGGCGGCATCCAGCGCGTGGTGATGAAGGTCCATGGCTGCCACCCGTTTGGCAACGCCAAGGCGCGCGCCATTGTCTGGAATTTCCCCGACGGCGTGCCGCAGCACCGCGAACCGCTGTACTCGCCGCGCCCGGATCTTATCGACAAATATCCGACCCACGATGACGTCAAGACCTTGTGGCGCCTGCCGACACTGTACAAGTCGGTGCAGCAAAAGAACAAGGACACCTCCAAGGAGTTCCCAATCGTTCTTACCTCCGGCCGCCTGGTCGAATATGAGGGCGGCGGCGAGGAGACGCGTTCCAATCCGTGGCTGGCCGAATTGCAGCAGGACAACTTCGTCGAAATCAATCCCAAGGCGGCCAATGACCGCGGTATCCGCAATGGCGAATTCGTATGGGTGAAATCGCCCACCGGTGCGCAGATCAAGGTCAAGGCGATGGTGACCGAGCGGGTGGGGGCGGACCATGCCTTCGTGCCCTTTCACTTTTCCGGCTGGTGGCAGGGCAAGGACATGCTGCCCTACTACCCGGATGGTGCGGTACCCATTGTGCGTGGCGAGGCGGTGAACACCGCCACGACCTACGGCTATGACCGTGTCACCATGATGCAGGAAACCAAAACCACGCTTTGCCAGATCGTCAAGGCTTAAGGCCGGCCTTCAACGACGTCTGACTTAACGACGAAATCGGGAGAAAAACAACATGGCTAGAATGAAATTTTTGTGCGATGCCGAGCGCTGCATCGAGTGCAATGGCTGCGCCACCGCCTGCAAGCAGGAACACGATGTGCCCTGGGGCGTCAACCGCCGCCGCGTGGTGACGCTCAATGACGGCGTGCCGGGCGAGAAGTCGATTTCCGTCGCCTGCATGCACTGCTCGGACGCGCCCTGCATGGCGGTCTGCCCGGTCGACTGCTTTTACCGCACCGACGAAGGTGTGGTGCTGCACGACAAGGACTTGTGCATCGGCTGCGGCTATTGCTTTTATGCCTGCCCGTTTGGCGCGCCGCAGTTTCCCCAGGCCGGTGCATTCGGCCTGCGCGGCAAGATGGACAAATGCACCTTCTGCGCCGGCGGTCCGGAAAAGGACAATTCGCCCGAGGAGTTCGCCAAGTACGGCCGCAACCGCCTGGCCGAGGGCAAGCTGCCGGCCTGCGCCGAAATGTGCTCGACCAAGGCCTTGCTGGGCGGCGACGGCGATGTCATTTCCAATATTTACCGCGATCGCGTGACCAAGCGCGGCAAGGGTTCCGAGGTGTGGGGTTGGGGCACGGCTTACGGTCCCCCCACGGGTGGCAAGGCACCGGCACAGGCACCCGCGCCGGCAGCAGCACCAGCGGCCGGGGCGAAATCGTGAAGCGCGGCCTCACGCTGTTGCTGCTTGCAGGCGTTTTTGCGCTGCCTTTGTCCGGTTGCGGTGAAGGCGCCCAGGTCGTCGTTTACAAGCAGGGCAAGTACCAGGGCAAGCCCGATACCAAGCCATGGGACAATGACCAGTTCAAGGGCAACCAGGTGGCCTGGGAAACGGCGATCAAGACGCGCAACCAGTCGCAGAACGAATACACCCGCGCTGAATAAGGGGTAATCACGATGAGAGTTTCCACCTTCGCTTCGCGCTTGCTGCTGCCCGTCTGTGTCGCGCTGTCCTTGTTCGGTGCCGGTGCCGCCGCACAAGACCAGAAGCAGGACAGTCAGGCGCAGCGCCAGCAAAGCCAGCCGTACAACAATGCGCCCACCTGGCGCGACGTGCGTTCCGGCCAGGAAGCGTATACCTCGGTCAAGGGACCGGAGACCGGCATCCTGATCCAGTCGGGCGGTGCAACCTGGCGGCAAATCCGCAACGGCCCGGTAACGGTGATAGGGGGGTGGGCGGTGGTGGCCATGCTGCTGGTGATCGGCCTGTTCTACAAGGTCAAGGGATCGCTGGCACTGCACGAACCGCCCTCCGGCAGGCAGATGCAGCGCTTTACCGACTGGGAGCGCATCGTGCACTGGAGCACGGCGATCAGCTTTTGCGTCCTAGGCATTTCCGGCCTGATCATTCTGTTCGGCAAATTCCTGCTGCTGCCCATCATTGGCTACACCCTGTTCGCCTGGCTCACCCAGATCGCCAAGGGCATGCATAATTTTGTCGGGCCGCTGTTCATCATCTGTTCGGTCATCATGACCATCACCTTCGCCAAGGACAATATCCCGCGTGCCTACGACTGGCTGTGGGTGAGGAAATTCGGCGGGCTGTTCTCCGGCGAGCACGTGCCTTCGCATCGTTTCAACGCCGGTGAAAAAATCTGGTTCTGGGGCGGCGTGACGGTGATGGGACTGGTGGCCGGTGCTTCAGGTCTGGTGCTCGATTTCCCGAACTTCGGCCAGACCCGCAATACCATGCAAATCGCCAACATCGTCCATGTCATCACGGGCTTGATGTTCATCATGGCCGGACTGGCGCATATTTACCTGGGCACCATCGGCGTCGCCGGTGCCTACGGCGCAATGCGCGAAGGCATTGTCGACGAGACCTGGGTGAAGGAGCATCACGAATACTGGTATAACGACGTCAAGTCCGGCAAAATTCCGCCGCTGGACGCCAAAGCCAAGGCGACGCAAGTCCAAGCACAAGGGGGAGACGACTGACATGAAAACCAAAATTATCCTGGCCGCCTTTGCGCTGGCCCTGAGCAGCCCGGTTTGGGCGAAGTTGCCACCGGCACCGCCAGTCGACCCGGCCAAGGCGGCCGAGGCCAAGGCCAAGGCGGACGAGGCCGCGGCAAAGACCAAGGCGCAGCAGGCCGCTGCCGAAGACCGTGTTGCAGCGCGTTATATCAAGGAACAAAAAGCCAAAGGCAAGGACGTCAAGCCGCAAATGGCCGCAGCCGTACCTGTAGCCGCGGCAAAACCCGCGGTTGCAGCAAAAACCGCCCAGCCGGCTAAAAAATAACCGGCAGGCAAACGAGCACTGAGGAGGGGAGAGGGCCGAGGGCGCCACCATAAGAGTGGCGCCCTTTGTTTTTGTGCTGCCGGAAGTCCGCTTACAGTCCCTCGACAATCACAAAGCGCGCCGTGGCCGCGTTTGCGCGCTTGGCCCTGGCCGCGCCGTATTCCGGCGAGTTATAAAAAGTGCGAGCCTGTTCCATGCTGTCAAATTGCAGTATAACCAGGCGCTGCGTCATCGCCGGCCCCTCCAGTGTCTCGGAGGCGCCGCCACGCGCCAGGTAGCGGCCGCCGTATTTGGCTATGGCGGCCGGGGCAAGCTTCTTGTAGTCCTCGTAGGCGGCGGGATTGGTGACATCCACTTCGGCAATAAGATAAGCGGGCATGTTTTCTCCTCAGGTAATCGCTCAGGTAATCATTGTGTAGGCCAATCCGAGCAATCCGCTGGCCAGGATAACCGGGATCATGCCGGCCTTGAATCGAAACAGCGCGATAAACGCCGCAATGCCGATCAGCGCACCGAACCATTCGAAGCGGCCGGAAAATCCCGCCGGCCACAAGACGTGCCAGGCAAAGAACACCGCGAGGTTGACGATGACACCCACCACCGCGGCAGTGATGCCGGTAAGTGGTGCGGTGAACTTGAGATTGCCGTGCGTGGTTTCCACCAACGGTCCGCCGGCGAGGATGAAGAGGAAGGAGGGCAGAAAGGTGAAGAAGGTCGCGATCGCCGCGCCGGCGCATCCGGCCAGGAACAGCGCCTCGGGCCCGAATACCTGCTTGCCCCACGCGCCGACAAAGCCGACGAACGCCACAATCATGATCAGCGGTCCCGGCGTGGTTTCGCCCAGCGCGAGGCCGTCTATCATTTGCACCGCCGTCAACCACTGGTAGTGCTCTACGCTGGCCTGGTAGACGTAAGGCAGCACGGCGTAGGCACCGCCGAAGGTCAGCAGCGCGGCCTTGGTGAAAAACCAGCCCATTTGCGTCAGCGGATGCGACCAGCCGTAGAGCGCGACAAGCAGGCCCAGGGCTCCGGTCCAGAGACCGAGGAAGATCACCACTACCCACACCAGCCGGCGCAAGTTGAACAGCGCATGGGCCGGTGTCGGCGTGTCATCGTCAATGATCGCGGGACCGTAATGCTTTGCCGCCGCACCGTGGCCGCCGGTGACGAATTTCTCCGGTGCAAGGCGGCCGCCGGCATAACCGATCAGCCCGGCGGCCAGCACGATCAGCGGAAAGGGCAGATTGAAGGCGAATATGGCGACGAATGCCGC
>CAMAWC010000078.1 GCA_945861875.1 Bordetella parapertussis | reverse complement strand
TGTCGCCGACGCGCGCCGATTGCGACCTGCCGCTGCCGCTGCTGACCTGTCCCGGCTGCTTGTTCGACTTCCACTGGCTTGACTGGCCTGAAGCACTGCCGGAGCGCTGCGTCCCCGAGACCGAACGATTGCTGATGTTGGTGTTGCCGCCGGTGGTGATATTGGTGTTGCGGTTGATATTGATGCTGTTATTACCGCCGCCATAACTGGCGCCGTAACGCCCACCGGTCCAGGCTGCGCCAATGGCCGCACCCCAGATAAGGCCGGTGGCAAGTGCCGCACCGGGAGGATAGGGGTAGTAGTAGGACGGATAAGGCGCCGGATAATAGCCGTAGGAAGAATAGCCGCCGGCTACCACCACGGTGGTCGGGTTGTAAGTCGGCACATAGATCACCTGGGGATTGGCCGGGACGATGGTGATGACCTCTTTCTCGACCACCACGGTCTGCTTGTCATCGGACTTGAGGTTGCCGACCGACTGCGTGCGGCGGCGGAATACCTGTATCGCCTCGAGCACCGCGCCCTGGTCCGCGACCACCGCCTCGCCCAGGTCGGAGGTCCAGTCAAGGTCATCGCTCATCGACTTGACCACGTCGGGATAATTGAGCAGGGTCTTCACCGAATCGTCCCACTTATCGTCCAGGGGCAATTTCGGATCGGACTTGCGTTTTTGCAGGTAGCGCTCGGCCTGCACAATTTCCAGCGGAAAGGTTGACGCGGGAAGGATGACGGCGACAAGGTCGTCCGGGTAGAGCGCGATGCGACCGACCAGTTTGTCCAATGCTTCGGCCGAGGGCACACTGGCCACGCCCCCGGTGGCCGCCGGCGCCTGCGCCGTCACCTGGGCCGCGAACACCAGGGCTGCAAACACGGCCACCAGTGCCATCCAGCGGGGACTGCCGCTGTTACGGATGCAAGTCCGCGCGGAAAAAATTGTCGTCATGCCTGCTCCATATTTTGAAACTTGGAATGCCATGTCCCGCGCCAGACGCGGCGGCAGCGGCGATTATAAGCCGCGCAGGGAACCCCTGAATAGAGCCGTCATCCCCGCTGTACGCGAATGGCGCTTAATTAATAGGAGGCCTCCGTCATTCCGGGGCCGCTACGCGCCCCCTCCGGGGACTTCCTTCGGTCGGAACCCGGAATCCATGGGGTTCGTGGCTCAGGCATAGAACCAACCCCATGGATCCCCGCTCTAGTCCCCGGAGTGGGATTCGCGGGGATGACGACAATGGTGAGGGGCGAAGCGCCTAAGCCGCCGCCCTTCCCGCCTTACGCCGCCTTTTGCCGGTTGGTCTCGAAGCCGCTTTCAGTGCCAAGTACGGCGGCCGGGTGCTTGAGGTCTTCCTGCCAGAGCAGTGACTCCATGAAAATATTCAGCGGCTGGTCCTGCACCGTCAGCTCATAGACGTAATCGTCATACGAGGCGTGGTTGTGCACCGCCCAGCCCGGCGCCGAGAGCATCAGGTCACCAGCCTTCCACTCGTAACGGTTGCCGGCCACCACGCTATAGCCCTGGCCGGAGAAGTAATAGTTGATCGCCGCCGACACATGACGGTGCGGCCGGTCGACGATTTTCGGCGGACGGATGGTCATTGTGGCGAAGAAATTGGGCGTGATGCCGTTGCAGCGGCCGGTGACCGGGTTGTAATACATGTACAGGCGGCGGCCGACATAGTCCTTGCCCAGGGCCTCGAGCTTGTCGAGTTCCTTTTTGACCTCGCGCCAGGGGAAGTACAACGGGTTGTCGTTCACCACCTGCGGATTGATCAGCACCTCGTAGGGCATCAGCATGCCGCCCTCGTTGCCGATGGGGAACATGCCGTAGGGACTTTGCCTGCGCGGATCAACCGGCTCGGACTTTTTGTCTACGGCGGCGATTTGCGCCGGCGGTTCCTCGTCGGCGACATACACCTGCATGTGCTGCAACAGCGACGCATTGGAATACGTCAGGCGCACCTGCAGTTCCTTGGTGTCGTTGACATGAAAATAGGTGTTGTAGGACGGGTGGTTCCAGACGTCGTATTGCTGGAAATCAATGCGCTTGCTGCCGACCATGGTGTGGCCGGCACCGCCTATGCAGAAATTCACCTCCGTGGCATTGTGGCGGAAAGGCGCGGACTTTTCGCCCGGCTTCAACACCGACAGGCGCACCTGTATGCCCGGGGCCATGCCGGGGGCGTAGTCCTTGGAGCTCGGATGCGCGATCAGGGACTCGCGGCGGCCGTTGCCCGGCACCGCCGAATCGGCGAGGCGCTGCACCTCGGCGTCGATTTCTTCCTTGGTGATGACGATCGGCGCCCACAAGTCGTTTTCAGTGGCGCGCGGCTTGCCGGTGTAGTCGATGAACTTGCCCTTGAGTTTGGCAAAATCGATGCGGTAGTCGTTGCTCATGATGGGCTCCTATTGGTCCACGGTGGATTGGATCAGGCCGCGTTTTTCACGCTTTTGCGTGCCAGGCGGGCCTTGGCTTTTTTCGGTTGCGGGATGCTGCGGCCGATACCGCCGGCGCGCGCGCGCTTGACCAGCTCGGTGCCCAGCGCGAGGTCGGAAATGCCCATGCCCATGGCCTTGAACAGGGTGATGTCGTCCTGCGGCATGCGCCGCCGCCCGGAGGCGATAAGCTGCGCCAGCGTCGGCACCTTGTCCCAGCCGGTTTTATCGCTGTCGTTACTGCCATAGAAGGTTTTGAACTCGCGCGACAATTGCTGCACCCCGGCGAGGTTGTCGACCGCCACGGCCGATACGCGCGCAAACACATCCTGGGTGAATTCCTCGCGGTCCGGTGCGATGGCGCCGACGGCGTTGAGGTGCGTACCGGGCGCCAGCATCGCGGCGGTAAGCACCGGCTGCGTCGCGCGCGTCACCAGGGTAAGGATTTGCGCGCCCTTGCAGGCAGCCTCAACCGAATTGACTTCAACGACATCAACGCCGAATTCTTCGCGCGCCCTGGCAACAAAGGCGGCGCGCTTGTCGGCGGTCGGGCCGAACACCTGCACGCGCTGTATCGGCCGCACCGCGAGCATGGTGCCGATTTGCGACAAGGCCTGCTTGCCGGTACCGACAAGGCCCATGACACTGGCCGACGGATCGGCCAGCCAGTCGGCCGCCACGCCTGAGATGCCGCCGGTACGCATGTTGCCGAGGGCAAAGGCTTCGATCACCGCCACCAGCGAACCGTTTTGCGCATCCCACAGCAGGAGCAGCGGGCAGGTGCCGCCCTCGGTATGCGCCCAGGTCTTGGTGCCGACGAGGCCGTCGAGGCGCCCGCCTATCGCATGCAGGTTGCTCTTGCCGTATTGCATCAGCGTCTTGGTCATGTTTTGCGCTTCGCCCGCGGCTTCGGCGCACATCGCCGACTCGAGCGCGGCGATCGCCTCGCGCAGGTCCATCAGGCCGACGACGTCGGCCTCGGTGATCCAGAGGGGATCGCTCATTCGCCGGACCCCACCAGCACGTCGCTGCCTTCGATTTTCACCGGATAAATGCGGATGTCGGTCTTGCACGGCACGCTGGCCGCGCGGCCGGTCGGGATGTGGAAGCTGCCCTGGTGCAGCGGACATTCGATGTGTTCGCCCTCGACAAAGCCGTCGGCGAGGCTGGCGTCGCCGTGGGTGCAGGTGTCGTGGGTAGCGTAAATCTTGCCGCCGATGTTGTACAGGCACACCGGCTCGGCGCCGACATCCACCAGCAGCGTGCCGTCCTCGGGCACATCGGTGACGGCGGCCACCTTGGTCCAGTTTTGCGTCATGGTCTTTGTAAAAGAATCAGAGAGGGTAAATAAGACTGTTGGGCACCAACAGGGTGTCGAATATGCAGAGTTTTTCGCGAAAACGCAGGTGATCACCCACCACCACCAGCTTGTCCTGGTACTGGCCGGCGTTGTAGACCTTGGTGGTTTCGTCGTTGAGCGTTTCAAGCGCGAGGTAATTGGCGCGCACCGAAAGTTCGCCGTCCTTCCAGCCCATGATGCGAATGCCGGTGATCAGGCGCCGCATGTAGCGCGGTGCATACATCATGGTCTTCCTGATGCCGACGACGCGGTCGAGCAGGCCGGCGCGGCCTTCGGAGCGCCATGTGGCCAGCGGCAGGCCGCGCTCGAAATTTTCGCGCGGGATGATCTTGTAGATGCAGTCATCGGTGAAAAAAGCCGGCCAGTCCTCGAAACGGTCCTCGTCAAGGCAGCCGGCGTACTCGGCGTACAACTCCTCGAGTTCCAGGCGCAGGTCGCGCGCGCTCATGGTGAGGTAGCGTTCGGCGGCGGCCATCACAACTCCATGACCTTGCGGTAGTAGTCATAAAAAGACCGGATCGCGCACTCGGTCACCATGTGCGGCTCGTCCTGCCAGTCGCGCCCGCCCATTTCCATCACGCCCACCGCATCGGGCGAGGGGCCAATACCCTGCTGCGAATACTTCATCACCTCGCTGTCGTCGGCGGAAACGAAACCGGCCGGCCCCATCAGGTTGGCCTGGCGCAGGCGGCGCTGCTTCATTTCGGCATCGTCGTCGGCATAACCGAAAAAAGTCCAGGCCAGCTCGAACTCGCCCGGGCCGCGCGTAATCAGCTGGCGCATGGCCAGCGTGTTGGATTGCTGCTGGATGATGATGTTGGGCCACAGCGTGGTCATCACCACGGTGTATTCGGGAAACTCGCGCTGCGGTTGCAGCATCGTCGTGTCGTTCAACTTGAAATCGGCGTGAAAGGACTTCATGTCGGCGAGCGCCTCGGTCTTCGCCTGTTCGCCCTTCCAGGAAATGAGCGCGCCGTGGCGTCCGGTCGGATCCATCTGCACCTTGGACGGCGAATCGGCGCGGAACAGGCCGAAGCTCACCAGGAACACATGCAGCAGGCTGGCGTGGTAGGGATCCTTGATGTTCTCGAACATCAGTTTCCAGTTGGCCGGGATGAGCTGGCGCGAATAACCCAGCACCTCGATTTGACGGCCGTTGAAAACGCGGTCGTACAGTGCCAGCATTGACGTACCCAGGTAGGCTTCAAACGGCTCGACGTCGTCGGAGAAGGAGGCAAACACGGCACCGTTGCGCGCGGTGACCCGCAACTTGCGCAGGCCGTGGTTCTTCGGGTCAAAGTCATCGGGCATGCCGCCCTGCTTTTTCACGCCGCGCCGGAATGGCACGCCGATGAGGTCGCCCTTGAGGTTGTAGGTCCACTGGTGGTAGGGGCACATGAACTCGGGCGTGTTGCCCAGGTGCTTCTGGCAGAACTGCACGCCGCGGTGGGCGCAGCGGTTCTCGAACACATTGATGGCCCCGCCCTCATCGCGCGTGACGACCACCGGCTTGTCGCCGATGAAGGTGCGCTTGTAATCGCCGGCGTTGGGGATTTCGGCCTCGAGCGCGACATAAGCCCAGCTCTTGCCGCAAAAAATACGCTCCTGCTCGCGCTTGTAGATTTCCGGGTCGGAGTAGGCCCAGTAGGGCACACGCGAAATTCCGCCCTCCGGCCATTTGTACTGGTGCGCAGGGTGCTGGTGTGCGGGAAAAGCCGGGGTATCGCCCATCTGATTCTCCTCCTGCCAATCTGGTAAAAGCGCGAGCCACGATGCTACGCTTGGGTGTAATGTCAATCAATCTCGATTGCCAAATCGATATACTATGCGGCAGCTGCGCACACCCCATGACCCCGGCCGCCAAACCCCTTGCATTATCCACCTCTGATTACGTCAGCGCCGCCGAGGCGATCGCACTGCTCGGCGTCAAGCCGCAGACGCTGTACACCTATGTCAGCCGCGGCCTGATCCGCTCGGTCAACCAGCCCAATCGCCGGCAAAAACTCTATTACCGCGAGGACATCGACAAGGTGCGCGCCCAGGCCGAGGCGCGCCAGGGCCAGGGGGTTTCGGCCGCCAGCGCATTGCGCTGGGGCCAGCCGGTGATCAACACGGCCATCACCGAAATCACCGCCGAAGGTCCGCGCTACCGCGGGCGCCTCGCCCTCGATCTGGCACGCCAGGGCTGCTCCTTTGAAGCGGCGACCGAACTGCTCTGGACCGGCGTACTGCATCACGATCCGCTGGTCTGGGAATCCGAAACCCTGCCCAAGGGGTTTGACCGCATCATGGACGGGGCGGTGCTGCAGGCCACGCCGCTGCCGATGTTGCGCATCGACGCCCTTGCCACCTCCATGCTGGGCGCGGCCGAGAGCAGCGCCAGTGAAATCCGCCGAGGCACGACCATAGCCGCAGGCCGGCAGTTGCTGCAGACCCTCACCGCCTGCCTCGGTTATCTGGGCCCCGCGCCGGGCTTTCGCGTTCAATCCAAAGTCGAACCGATCGCGCGGGCGGCGACACGCCTGCTCAACCCGGCCGCCGGCGCCGACATGGTCGCCGCGGTCAATGCCGCGCTGGTGCTGTGCGCCGACCATGAGTTGTCCTCCTCGACCTTTGCCGCGCGCATTGCCGCCTCGGCCGGCGCCGAGCTGCGCGCCTGCGTGCTTGCCGCCATCGGCACGCATTCGGGCACGGCGCTGGGCGGCGGCTGCGACCGCGCCGAGGACTTGTTGCGCAACGCGCGCAATCGCGCCGACATGCGCCAGCGCCTCGCCGCACTGGAGCAGTCGGGCGCGCGCGTGCCCGGCTTCAACCTGCCGGTTTATCCCAAGGGCGATCCGCGCGCGCGCCACCTGCTGCAACTGGCGCGGCAATTTGCCGACCACAGCGGGGAGGCGCAGCGCATCGACGAGTTCATCCGCGAGGCCGAGGCCACGCTGCACCTCAGGCCCAGCATTGAAGTCGGGCTGGTGGCTTTGTGCGCTGCGCTGGACTTCCCCGTGCGCAGCGCCGGTGCGCTATGGGCGCTGGGCCGCACCGCAGGCTGGATTGCGCACGTGATGGAACAACGCCTGGCCGGGTTTTTGTTGCGCCCGCGGGCACGCTATTCGCCTGCAGCCTAAGCCGCAAAGCCGCCGAAAAGCGCGTTCCAGCACCAGGCAAATAGACTGGAAAGGCACGTCTGGCGCGGATTTCCAGCTTGTTGCCTGTTTTTCCGCCGGCCCGACAAGGCAGCAAAAGTCGCCCCGCCACCGCGGGCGGGCAGTCGCGCGCAATAGGCTGTCGCGTCCCGCCAAGGGGCGCCAGCGGGCGAAGAGCGGGGCGCGGCGGGGGTTGCTGGGCTAAAATGGCATCTTTGCATTCGGCACGCAGCGTTTTATGGCCCAAAACTCCCCCCTCGCCATACTTGGCGGCACCTTCGACCCGATTCATACCGGGCACCTGCGCTTTGCCGAAGAAGTGGCGACGCTGCTCGAAATCGACGAAGTGCGCCTGGTTCCGGCCGGGCAGCCGCCGCACCGCAGTCCGCCGCTGGTCTCGCCAGAGCACCGCCTGGTGATGGCGCACATGGCCACGTCGGGCAACCCCATCCTGCGCGTCGACGGCCGCGAAGTGCGCCGCGCCGAACCGAGCTACACCGTCATTACGCTGGAGGAAATCCGCGCCGAAATCGGCGACCGGCCGCTGTGCGTGCTGCTCGGCGCCGACGCGTTTTTCGGCCTGCCCTATTGGCACCGCTGGCAGGACATTTTCAAGCTGGCGCACATCGTGGTCGCCAGCCGCCCCGGCTATGAACTGACCTCGACCCTGCCGATAGGCCTGCAGCCGACCTGGGAAAAATCTTTCACCAACCAGATCAGCGACCTGTCGACCAAGCCGGCCGGGCTGATTTACCACCAGAAAATCACCTCGCTCGATATTTCCGCCAATCGCATTCGCGAGCTGATCAAGCAGGGCAAGAGCGCGCGCTACCTGCTGCCCGAGTCGGTGCTCGAGTACATACACAAAAACAAGCTGTACCGGTAATTTCCGTACAATCCAAAGGTGGGCGTCGCCCCTTTTTCCATAAAGGCATCCATTGGCCACTCCAAAACTGAGCAGCATCCTGAAATTGCAAAACGCCGTGGTTGAGGCGCTCGAGGACATCAAGGCGCGCGACATCGTCGTGCTAAAAACCGAACACCTTAGCTCGATGTTCGAGCGGGTGATCATCGCCACCGCCGAATCAACGCGCCAGGTCAACGCCCTCGCCAACAACGTGCAGGTCAAGTTAAAAGCCATGGGCGTCAGGGTCTACGGTATCGAGGGCACCGACAGCGGCGAGTGGGCGCTGGTCGACCTGGGGGATATCGTCGTCCATGTGATGCAGCCGACGGCGCGGGCGCATTACAACCTCGAAGAACTGTGGGACCACCCGGCCGCGCGCACGCGCCCCGTGGCGCCAAAGAAGTCCCCGGCTGCGCCAAAAAAATCCGCCGCACCGGCCAAAAAGCGCACCGCGCCCGCGAAAAAGACCAAAGCCCGCCCGGCACGAAAATGAAACTGCTGGTTGTCGCGGTCGGACACAAGATGCCCGGCTGGGTCGATGACGCCTTTGCCGAGTACGCCAAGCGGCTGCCGCGCAACTTTGCCTTTGAACTTACCGAGGTGCGCCCCGAGCCGCGCACTTCGGGCAAGACCGTGCCGCAACTGCTCGCGGCTGAAGCGGCACGCATAGAAGCCGCAATCCCCGCCGGCGCCCTGAGGGTGGTCTGCGACGAGCACGGCAAGGACCTCACCACCATGCAGTTGTCGGAAAAACTGCGCCAGTGGCAGGATTCGGCAAGCGATATTGCGCTGGTCATCGGCGGTCCCGACGGCCTTGCCCCGTCCGTCAAGGACAGCGCCCGCCTGAGCATGCGCCTGTCAAGCATGACCCTGCCCCACGGACTGGCGCGCGTATTACTGGCCGAGCAGGTTTACCGCGCCTGGTCCATTTTGCAGAATCATCCCTACCATCGTGAGTGAATTGAAAATAGTGAAAAGTGAATGGTGAAAGGTGAAAAAAGCCCGTTCGTGGTCACGGTGATCTGGACTTGATGCAGCCTCGCCCCCAGCATTCCCCGTCACCTTTCACTTTTCACCTTTCACCTTTCACTCGTCGGCACCATGCCCTACCCCAAAATCTATCTCGCCTCACGCAGCCCGCGGCGGCGCGAGCTGCTCAAGCAAATCGGCGTACCGTTCGAGATGCTGATGTTGCGCGAGCACATCGGGCGCAAGGCCGACATCAACGAGGACGCGCTGCCCGGGGAGTCGCCCGAAGCCTATGTGCGGCGCGTGTGCGAAACCAAGGCGGATATCGCCTGGCGGCGCGTCACTGAAAGAAAAATGGTGCTGCATCCGGTGCTCGCCGCCGACACCACGGTCTGCATCGACGGCGAAATCCTCGCCAAACCGGCCGACCACGCCGATGCCACACGCATGCTCAAACAACTGTCCGGGCGCGAGCACCGCGTGCTCAGCGCCGTGGCGCTACAATCGGGCGAAAGACGCCTGCTCGAGGTCAGCGACAGCCTGGTGCGCTTTCGCGCCATTTCCGATGATGAAATCGCCGCCTACGTCGCCTCCGGGGAACCGATGGGCAAGGCCGGTGCCTACGCCATCCAGGGCCGCGCAGCGGTGTTTGTCGCCATGCTCGGCGGAAGCTATTCGGGCGTGATGGGCCTGCCGCTTTACGAAACCGCCGAGATGCTAGGAAAATTCCAGCCGTGAACGAAGACATCCTCATCAATGTGACCCCGCAGGAGACGCGCGTCGCCATCATGCAAAGCGGCGCGGTGCAGGAGCTGCACATCGAGCGCGCCGGCAACCGCGGCCTGGTGGGCAACATCTACATGGGCAAGGTGGTGCGCGTGCTGCCGGGCATGCAGTCGGCCTTCGTCGATGTCGGCCTCGAGCGCGCCGCCTTCCTGCACGTGGCCGACATCTGGGAGGAGCGCCTGCAGGGCGCCCTCGATGAGCAAGGCCATCGCAGCAGCCCCCCGGCCAAGCCGATTGAAAAAATCCTCGCCGAAGGCCAGTCACTGATGGTGCAGGTGGTCAAGGACCCGATCGGCACCAAGGGCGCACGGCTGTCGACGCAGATTTCCATCGCCGGCCGCATGCTGGTCTACCTGCCGCAGGACGCGCATATCGGTGTGTCGCAAAAAATCGGCGACGAGGCCGAGCGCGACGCCTTGCGCACCCGCCTGCAGGAGCTGGTTCCAGCGGATGAAAAAGGCGGTTTCATCATCCGCACCATGGCCGAGACCGCCTGCCGGGACGAACTGGCCACCGACGTCGCCTACCTGCGCCGCCTGTGGCAGGACATTCGCAAGGGCTCGCAGGCGGCGGCGGCACCCTCCCTGCTCTACCAGGACTTGTCGCTGGCGCAGCGTGTGCTGCGCGATTTTGTCAACGACGCCACCGGCAGCATCAAGATCGACTCGCGCGAAAATTTCCAGAAGCTGCAGGCCTTTGCCGCCGACTACACCCAGGCCGCCTCGGCGCGGCTCGAGCACTATTCGGGCGAGCGGCCGCTCTTTGACCTGTACAACGTCGAGGATGAAATCGAAAAGGCACTCGGCCGCCGCGTCGACCTCAAGTCCGGCGGCTACCTCATCATCGACCAGACCGAGGCGATGACCACGGTCGACGTCAACACCGGCGGCTTTGTCGGCGTGCGCAATTTTGACGACACCATTTTCAAGACCAACCTCGAGGCCTCGCAGGTGATCGCGCGGCAGCTGCGCCTGCGCAACCTCGGCGGCATCATCATTGTCGACTTCATCGACATGGAAAACGAGGAGCACCGCGCCGCCGTGCTGACCGAACTGAACAAGGCACTCGCACGCGACCGCACCAAGATGACCGTCAACGGCTTTACCGCGCTGGGGCTGGTGGAGATGACGCGCAAGCGCACGCGCGAGAGCCTCGCCCACGTGTTGTGCGAACCGTGCGCCAGTTGCACCGGTCGCGGCGAGGTCAAGACCGCGCGCACTGTGTGCTACGAAATCCTGCGTGAAATCCTGCGCGAGTCGCGCCAGTTCAACGCACGCGAGTTCCGCGTGCTGGCGGCGCCGGCGGTGATCAACTTCCTCCAGGATGAGGAATCGCAATCGCTGGCCATGCTCGAGGATTTCATCGGCAAGCCGGTGTCGATGCAGGCCGAGTCAAGCTACGCCCAGGAACAATTCGATATCGTCCTGATGTAGGAGGGCGCACGATGGACAAGCACGGCAAGCTCAGTGACAAGGAGGCTGCGTTGATCGCGGCGGCCAGGCGCGAGCTCGCCGCCGCACCCCCCGCCGGCGCGCCCCCTGCGGCAAAGCAATCGCCGGCGCCTGTGGGCCCGGCAGCTGCCGAGCAAAGCATGCCCGAGTCTGTGGTGAGTCGCGCGTCGCAGGCGACTTCAAACCGGCCGGAAAGAGCGATTGACCACGCCGAGCGCCTGGCCGCTCTGATGGCAGCGCAAGCGAAGGAACACCGCCGCCGCGACAAAAAGCTCAAGCTCTACCTGCTGGCGATTCCGCTGGGCGTACTGGTCCTGGCTTTTTTGTGGGTGTTGCTCACCACCCTGCCCAAACTGCGCTGAGGCGCGGCGGCAATCAGCCCGCGCCCGGCTTGTCCCGGGGCAGGCGCCCCATCAGGTAGAACTCGTCGTTGGCACGCATGCCGGTCAGGTTGGCCATGCGATTGGACAGCGCAAAAAAAGCCGTGATGGCGCCGATGTCCCAGGCATCCTCATCGCTGAAGCCATGCTCGCGCAACACAGCGTAGTCGGCATCGCCGATTTCAGCCGAGCGCAGCGCCACCTTCAAGGCAAAATCGAGCATGGCTTTTTGCCGCGGCGTGATGTCGGCTTTGCGATGATTGATGGCAACCTGGTCCGCCAGCAGCGGGTTTTTTGCGCGAATGCGCAGTATCGCGCCATGTGCCACCACGCAATACTGGCAGTTGTTGGCGCCAGAGGTGGCCACCACGATCATTTCGCGCTCGGCCTTGCTGATGCCACCCTCCTTTTCCATCAGCGCGTCGTGATAGGCAAAAAACGCGCGAAACTCCTCCGGCCGGCGCGCAAAAGCGAGAAACACGTTCGGCACAAAGCCGGATTTTTCCTGCACCGCAAGAATCCGGTCGCGAATATCCGCAGGCAGGCCCTTTAATTCGGGGACGGGGTATCGGCTGAGGGGGCTCATGTGAAGGGATGCGAAAGGAATAAGTTGGTGGCAGAATATGTTTGCTTTTTGATTGTAGACCAATCTGTAGCCCAATCCCGCAACGTCCCGCAAACGGAGAGAAACGACGCCATGAACGACCGCTCAGACGACATTACAAGTTTTAATAACCCCGAACTCGACAGCCTTATTACCGAGGTCAAATTCACCCGCCGCAGCTTTATTGCCTCCAGTGTCGCCACCGGTTTCGCCCTTGCCGCCGGTCCGGCCGTGGCGCAAACGGCGATCACCACCCCGGCCGACGGCCTGGAAACGGGCGGCGCACAAATCCCGGTGGCCGGCGGCAACCTGCCGACTTATTTCGCCGCACCGAAAAAAGCCGGCAAGTACGCCACCATCCTGGTCATTCCGGAAATCTTCGGCATGCACGAATACCAGCGCGACATTTGCCGCCGCCTCGCCAAGGCCGGCTATTACGCCATCACCCTGGATCCGTTTTTCCGCAGCGGCGACCTGTCCAAGATCGCCGACATCAAGGAAGTGGTGGGCAAGGCCAACTCGCTCGAAGACAAAGTCATGCTCGCCGACCTTGACGCCGTGGTGGCCTTTCTTGGCAACCAGCCCAAGGCCAATGTCGCCAAACTGGGCATTACCGGCATGTGCCGCGGCGGCCGCACGGTGTGGATGTACACCGCGCACAGCAAGAAAATCAAGGCCGGCGTGTCCTGGTACGGCGGGCTCAACCCCATGCCGCCGGCGATGCCGAACACGCCGATGGACGTTGTGGACCAATTGAACGCGCCGGTGCTGGGCCTGTACGGCGGCGCCGACACGGGCATCCCGCAAACCATGGTCGATCGCATGAATGCCGGGCTGCTGGCTTTTGGCAAAAACAAGGCGTCGATGATCCATGTCTATCCGGACATGCCGCACGCTTTTCACGCCGACTACCGGCCGAGCTACCGCAAGGAAGCCGCCGACGATGGCTGGAAACGCATGCTTGCCTGGTTCAAGAAACACGGCGTCGCATAGACTGAAGGAGGCGGGCTCAGTTTGTTGGGCCCACCCCAAATAAAAAAGGCGCCAAGGGCGCCTTTTTTACTGCTCTGCAACCATCTTAGTCGGCGTACACGCCGGCCTTCTTGATCAGCGGACCCCACTTTGCGATCTCGGCGGTAAGCTTGGTGCGCAAGGACTCGGGCGTGGCGTCCTTTTGCGCCACCGGCTCGGTGCCCAGCTTGGCAAGGTTGGACTTCAGGTCGGGATCGCGCAAGGCCTCTTGCAGCGTCGCCACCAGCTTCTCCTGCACCGCCTTGGGCGTGCCCTTCGGTACATAGACGCCGTGCCAGACCGCCACCTCAAAGCCCTTGAGGCCTTGCTCGTCCAGCGTGGGTATGTCCTTGAGCGATGCGACGCGCGTCTTGGTGGTGACGCCAAAAGCCTTGACCTTGCCGCCCTGGATCTGCCCGGTGGTATTGGTGGTCTGGTCGCACATGAAGTCCACCTGGCCGCCCAGCAAGTCGTTCATCGCCGGCGCCGTGCCCTTGTAGGGGACGGTGGTGAAATCGGTCTCGATGGCGCTCATGAACAACATGCCGCACAAATGCGAGGCGGCGCCGAGGCCAGCGTTGGCATAAGTGATCTTGTCCTTGTTGGCCTTGATGTAGGTGAGGAACTCCTTGAAGTCCTTGGCCGGGAAATTGCCGCGCGCAATCACCGTCATCGGCACGTCGGCGACCTGCCCGATGTACTCAAAGTCCTCAAGCGTCTTGTACGGCAGGGTGCGGTAGAGCGCCGGCGCGGTGGACATGCCGATGTGGTGCAGCAGTACGGTGTAGCCATCTTGCGCCGACTTGGCCGCGCGGTTCACGCCTATGGTGCCACCGGCGCCGCCGACGTTCTCGACAATGACCGTCTGCTTAAGGGTCTTGGTCATGGCCAGGCCAAGATTGCGCGCGAGGGTGTCGGTCGGTCCGCCCGCGGCAAAGGGCACGATCATGGTGATGGGTTTGGTCGGGTAGGTCTGCGCCTGCGCGACAGCGTTGAACATCAGTCCCAGCAGCACCGGGAGGATTTTGGCGAGCATTGGTATCGTCCTTTATTAGGTAAGGCCGGCTTGGGGTGCCAACTCTTTTTTTGGGTCGTTTATTCTAGCCGAGCAAGGCAGGCCCGGACCATTCAATTGGACAATGCTTCGGCGCGGTACGCGGGCAAGCCGCGCCAAGCCGCGCCAAGCCGTGATTATTCAATCATGCCCAAGCGCCCGTTATGGCTGCCGATGTACCAATAGCGGCCCTGGGCATCGACCACCGCATTGCGAATGCCGGTATTTTTCGACGGCAGGTTGAACACCCGCATGGTCCCGTCCGTCGGATCAAAACGCACCACCGAATCGCTTTCGATTTCATTGACCCAGACCTTGCCCGCAGCATCGACCGTCACAGCATAGGGGCCGGCGTTAGGTCCGGCTGGTAGCGTGTACTCACCTAAGACCTTGTTCACGACCGGGTCGATTTGCGCCAGCCTGCCTTTGCCATAGAGCGTGACCCAGAGACTGCCGTCGGGCGCGGGGGCAATGTGGCGCGGCCGCGAACCGGTGCCCAAGGCAAGTTCGCCGAGCTTGCCGGTCTTCGGATCAAATATGCCCAGCCTGTCGGCGCCGTAACGGCATACCCAGATTCTGCCCTGGGCGTCGACGGCCAATCCGATCGGCCCGCCGGGCATCTTATAGTCTGTGATGCGGTCGGACTTGCCATCCTGACCGCGCTCCAGGCGCGCAAGATAATTGCCACCCTGCCCGGTAAGCCAGATATCGCCGCCGGCATCCAGCACCAGGGTATGCGGCCCGCCCGCACCCGAGGGTGTCTTGAACTGGCGGATCTTGCCGCTCGCAGGTTCGAGCATGCCAATAGTGCCGTTGCCGTTACCGCTGAACCAGATCCGCCCCTCGCGATCGGACAGCAGTCCGTAAGGCGTGGTACCGGTCGGCAGTTCCCATTCTTTGAAAACCTGCTTCACCGGGTCAAAGCGGGCAATGCGGTTGCCCGAAGCGACGGCGATGAAAATACTGCCATCGGGCGCCACCGTGACGTCACTGGCAAAACGCGCCGTGGGCAGCGGCCATTCGGAAACCTTGCCCGCTGGCTCGCGCGCGCCGGGTGCGACAGCAGAATTGGAGCCGCCGGCCAGCGCGGCTGCGCCATAAACAAGCCCGAGAATCACCAGCAGCAATGGCTTCATGGAATGCACGGAGCGGGAAATCGGGGCAAGAATCTAAGCGTAGGTTGCGTCCACCGCAGCGGCGATACGTTCCAGTAGCGGCGATAACTGCGCCAGCAGCGCCTCGGCTTGGGGCGCATCACCGGTCTTGGCCGCCTCCTCGAGCGCCTTACACAGCTTGGCAAAGCCCTCAGCACCGACCGAGGTGGCCGCAGATTTGTGCTTGTGGGCCAGGGTGCCTAGCGCTGCCAGATCGGGGCAGGCCGCCGCCTCAATCTGGCTGATATCAGCGCGCGCCGTCTCGACAAAACGCCGCGCAAAGCGTGCCACCTTGCCCGGATCATTGTTGAGCAGCTTACCCAACACAGCGAAGTCGATGGGAGCCGCCTCCGTCGCCGCCTTCGGCAACCACTTGGCCAGAGTCAAATACAGCCGATCCTGGTCGATTGGCTTGGTCTCAAAGTCATCCATCCCGACCTCAAGGCAGCGCGCGCGATCCTCGGCCATAGCGTTGGCAGTCATGGCGATCACGCGCAGGCCCGCCAGCGCCGGCGTCGCACGGATGCGCCGCGTCGCCTCGTAGCCGTCCATTACCGGCATCTGCACGTCCATCAGCACAATGTCAAAACGCTCCTTTTCCAGCACTTCGAGCACCTCCTGCCCGTC
>CAMAWC010000077.1 GCA_945861875.1 Bordetella parapertussis | reverse complement strand
ATGTCCTTGAGTTTGAGCGTGCCGGCGGAGCCGCCCGCACGCACCAGAATCTGGCCAAATTCCTCCGGATCGATCAACCGGCCGCGGGCGGTAACGGTATAGACCAGGCTCTGTCCGGGCAGCGCAGGCTCGGCGCCGATCTTGCCCGACGCGTACTGGGCGTTTTGCGCGCGTATCGCATTGGCGACATCGGTGGGTGTGACACCCAGTTGCGCCATACGGTCCGGCTTGAGCCAGACACGCATTGAATAGTCGCGAACACCGAAAATGCTCACATCACCAACCCCGGGCAGGCGCTTGAGGTCATCAACGATGTTGATCGATGCGTAATTGGACAAATAGAGCGTATCGACGCTCGCATCGGGTGAATTGACCGCCACGAACAGCAGGATGTCGTTGGAGCGCTTTTGCACCGTAACGCCGGTACGCCGCACATCGTCGGGCAGGCGCGGCAGTGCAAGCTGGACGCGGTTGTTGACGTTGAAAGTGGCCTGGTCGATATTTGTGCCGACCTCGAAGGTCGCGGTGATGCTCATGGTGCCGTTGGATGCCGAACTCGAATTGAAATACAGCATGCGCTCCACGCCGGAGAGCTGCTCCTCGATCGGCGCGGCAACCGTCTTGGCGATGGTTTCGGCGCTGGCGCCCGGATAGCTGGCGGTGATGGTCACGGTCGGCGGCGCAATCTCTGGGTATTGCGCCACAGGCAACACCTTGGCCGCGACCAACCCGGCAATCACAATGATGATTGCGATGACGCTGGCGAAAATCGGCCGTTCAATGAAAAATCTGGACATGTGCTTTGCGCTCAGCCGGCTTTGGCTGCGCCGGGCGCGGGAGCGCCGGGCGGAGTACCTTGCGCCGGCGCTGCCGGTGGCTGCGATGTAACCGGTGCGCCCGGGCGCAGCCTGAGCAGATTGTCGACTATGACCTTGTCGCCCGCGGCAAGACCTTTGCGGATCACCCATTCGCGACCAGACCAGTTGGCGGCCTCGACCGGGCGCGACGTGGCCTTGCCCTCCGAATTGACGGTCCAGACAAAACGGCCCTGGTCGCTTTGCATGACAGCGGATTGTGGGACGAGGACGGCCTCCTCATCACCGGAGAGCACCTGGGCACGCACAAACTGCCCGGGCAGGATCGCCAGGCCGGGGTTGGCGAACTCGGCGCGCAACTGCACGGTGCCAAGCCTGGGGTCGACTGTGGATGCGGTGAAATTCAGGCGTCCGCTCGCCGCCAGTATCTTGCCATCGGGGAGAACCAGCTTGACTTCGGGTTTCTTGGCCCCCTTGCGCAATTGTATGTACTCGGCTTCGGAGAAGGAGAACCGCACCCAGATTGGGTCGGTCTGCGAAATTGTGGTTAACAATGCACTGTCGTTGCCGGCGGTGACAAGACTCCCCTCCGAGCGCTGGGCACGTCCGGTCACCCCTGCGATCGGCGCGGTGACCGTCGTATAAGACAGGTTGAGTTCGGCTTCGCGCAACTTCGCCTCGGCCGATGCCACAGTCGCTTCCGACTGCTTGAGCGTCGAAGTGGCATCGTCGAATTCCTTCTGGCTGATTGCCCTTTCGGCGACCAGTTGCTTGAGCCGTCCCGACTCGCGGCGGGACTGTTCATTCCTTGCCTTTTCCTGGTCCAGCCCGGCCCTCGCCTGGGCCAGCGCAATTTCGTAGGGTGCGCGATCGATCTGGAACAGCACTGCATCTGCGCGCACCACGTCACCCTCCTGATACAGGCGCTTTTGCACAATACCCGAGACGCGCGCCCGGACCTCGACTTCACGCGACCCCTCGGTTTGGCCTACCGATTCGATCAGGATGGGGATGCGTTGCGAAGCGACCTGCAACACCGTCACCGGCAATGCCGTTCCGGGGGGCGGGGCCGCCTTGTCCGCGCCCTGGCCGCATCCGGCAAGCAGCAACGTCGCACCCACAAGCGCCGCGAGAGAAACCTGCGTCATGCGCAAACGCAGCACAACCAGGTCTTTAATCGTGCAAGTAATCATGATGCGGATGCTTTCTTCAGTCTGAATCGACCCGGCAAGACAGCCAAGTCGGCCACTATAGCAAATGACGCCGCCCCTTTACGGTGTATGCCGGCTGCGGCCCGGGTTAAATGCAAACGGCGGACCGCAGTCCGCCGTTTAAGCCTATCCACGCGGCAGAAAGTTATGCGGCGCGCTTTTTTTCCGCCTGCTTCAATTGCGCCGCCTTGGCGTGCAACTGTGCGTAGGCCTGGTGGGCTGCGCCTTCGGCATCACCGACGTGGACCGGCAGGCCCATGTCGGCGAGCACCGAACCGAGCGCCGACAGGCACAGCATGACGTTTTCCGGCTTGCACGAATAACCCATCAGGCCGACGCGCCAGATCTTGCCGGCAAGGGGGCCCAGTCCGGCGCCGATTTCCAGATTGAACTCGTTGAGCAGGGTTTTCCTGACTTCGGCTTCGCGTGCCATCACGCTTTCGGGAATATGGATGGCGTTCATTTGCGGCAGGCGCGCCGACTCCTTGACCAGGAACTTCAGGCCCATGGCTTCGAGGCCGGCCTTGAGCGCGAGGTGATGGCGCTGGTGGCGCGCCCAGGAGTTCTCTATGCCCTCTTCTTTCAGTATGAGCAGGGCTTCGTGCAGCGCGTAAAGGCTATTGGTCGGCGCGGTGTGGTGATAGGTACGGGTGGTGCTGCCCCAATAGCCGGTCAGCAGGTTCATGTCCATGAACCAGGAATGGATCTTGTCCTTGCGCGCCTTCACGTGCTCGACCACGCGGTCGGAGAAGGTCACCGGCGACAGGCCCGGCGTACAGGACAGGCATTTCTGGCTGGCCGAGTAGACGGCATCCAGTTTCCACTCATCGACCAGCACCGGCGTGCCGGCAAGTGAGGTGACGCAATCGACGATGGCGAGGGCGTTGTATTTGTGCGCGATCTCGACCAGGGCCTTGGCATCGGACTGCACGCCGGTCGAGGTTTCGGCGTGGATGAAGGCGATGACACGCACATCGGGATTCTTTTTCAGCGCATCCTCGAGCTTTTGCGGGTCAACCGGCTCGCCCCAGGTGTCTTCGACGATGATGGGAATGCCACCGGCACGCTCGACGTTTTCTATCATGCGGCCGCCGAATACGCCGTTGCGGCAGACAATCACCTTGTCACCGGGCGCGACCATGTTGACGAAGCAAAATTCCATGCCGACCGAGCCGGGACCGGACACCGGAAAGGTCAGCTGGTTCTTGGTCTGGAAGGTGTAGCGCAGCAGGCCTTTGAGCTCTTCCATCATTTCGACAAAAATCGGATCGAGGTAACCGATCGCCGGCAGGCTCATCGCCGCCATGACGCGCGGGTTGATTTCCGAGGGGCCGGGGCCGAGCAGGGTACGCTGCGGCGGGTGGAAGGAAGCAATGCGTTTTACGGGGGCGAATTCGTTCATATGGTCACCTTGCAGGGAAGATCCGAAAAGATTGTCATTATCGCCGCGCGATTTCACGCGGACGGGTTTCATGGTGGCCGCCTCGTTCAGCACTTCGACGGCGGCGACGCGGCCTTCAGTCATATGCTCGACTTCCATGGCCCAACGCGAGGGGACATAACCGCATTTAACCCAGTTATTGACCACGGCACGATCGAGGCGGAAGCGGCGGGCGACTTCAGCCTGGCTACCGAAAATAGCGACGAGACGTTCAGCACAATTCATGGACCGAATTTTAACGTGTAAAACTCAGTTTGACAAACCAGGTACATCGGAATTGTGAAAATCAGGCCTTGTCTGGCTTCAGCATAAAGACCTGGCTTGCCGAATCCTGAAAATTCTCTTCCGGATCAAAGGCTTTGTCGCCATCGGCCTGAGCCTCACCAGACGCCTCGACAGCAGCAAAATCATAAAGCGCGGAATCCATGAGATGGGAAGGCCGGATATTGGCAATACTGCGGAAAATGCTCTCAATCCGCCCCGGATGGCGCTTTTCCCAGTCCTGCAGCATGGATTTGACCTGTTTTCGCTGCAAAGTGGCCTGGGAACCGCACAAATCGCAGGGAATGATGGGAAATTGCTTTTCGACGGCATAGGCCTCGAGATCCTCCTCCTTGACGTAGGCCAGTGGTCGAATCACCACATGCTTGCCGTCATCGGACACCAGTTTGGGCGGCATCGCCTTGAGTTTGCCGCCATGAAACATGTTGAGGAACAGCGTTTCGAGGATGTCGTCGCGGTGGTGGCCAAGCGCAATCTTGGTCGCGCCCAATTCGCCGGCAACCCGATAGAGTACGCCGCGGCGCAGGCGCGAACACAGCGAGCACATGGTCTTGCCCTCGGGAATAAGGCGCTTGACCGTGGCGTAGGTGTCCTGCACGGCAATATGAAAAGGGATTCCAAGCGATGTCAGGTATTCGGGCAGCACATGCTCGGGAAAGCCCGGATGGCGCTGGTCGAGGTTGACCGCGATCAGATCAAAGGGCACCGGTGCTTTTTCACGCAACTGCATCAGCACATCGAGCAACGCGTAGCTGTCCTTGCCCCCGGACAGGCAGACCATGATGCGGTCTCCGGCTTCTATCATGTTGAAATCGCCGACCGCCTGGCCCACCTGCCGGCGCAGGCGCTTGGCCAGCTTGTTGGCTTCGTACTGTTCCTTGCGCGGGCGGAGTGATTCGGGGGCGTTCATATGTTCACGCTGCGGCCGCCGTCGACGGCAAGAATCTGTCCGGTCACGTAAGGTGCCTCGGCGATAAAGTAATAAACCGCGCGGGCGAGATCATCCGGTTCACCGACGCGCTTTAGCAGGGTATGGGACACAATGCGCTGGCGCGACACCTCGTCGAAGGACTCGTCCTCAGGCCACAAAATCGGACCCGGTGCGACACCGTTGACGCGGATTTCCGGACCCAGTTCGCGCGCCAGGGAGCGTGTCAGTCCGGCAAGACCGGCCTTGGCAACGCTGTAAACAATAAAATTCTTCAACGGTCTTTCAGCGTGGATATCGGTGATATTCACAATGCAACCGCCGGTCTTTTTCAGGTGTGGCGCCGCCGCCTGGGACAAGAACAACGGTGCCTTCAGGTTGGTGCCGATAAGGTCGTCCCAGTGCTGCTCGGTGATGTCGCCCATCGTGGTCGGGAAAAAACTCGAGGCATTGTTGACCAGGGCGTCAAGACGGTCAAAGCGCGCCACGCAATTGCGGACAATTTCGGTGAGGCCGGCAATATCAAGCAGGTCCGCCTGCACCAGGACGACCGAATCCTTGCGCGCGGCGTTGAGTTCGGCCTGCAAGACCTTGGCATAGGGCTCGGCGTTCTTGTAATGCAGCAGCAGCAACGCGCCGGCGCCATGCAGGCGGCGCGCAATGGCTGCGCCAACGCGCCGTGCCGCACCGGTGACAATAACTGCTTTTCCCGCAAGTTTCTGTTCCATGATGTTGTGGATTCTACCGGATTGGCTCACCATCTCCCCCGGCAGAACCACTATGAACCTCCCCCTACCCGGCACCGATGCGCGCGCCCACAGTGAACGCCTGGTGCAGCATATTCAAGAGGAAATCGCCCGCTGCGGCGGCTGGATTTCCTTTATGCGCTACATGGAACTCGCACTGTATGCGCCCGGCATGGGCTATTACACCGCCGGGGCACGCAAACTCGGCGCGGCGGGCGATTTCGTCACGGCGCCGGAACTATCGCCGCTGTTCGGCCAGACCCTCGCACGCCAGGTGGCACAGCTGCTGGACCTTGGCTTGGATACCATCCTGGAACTGGGAGCGGGTTCGGGCGTGCTCGCCGCCGCGCTGCTGGAGGAACTCGAGGTCCTTGGCGGCCTGCCGCGGCAGTATTTGATATTGGAACTGAGCCCGGACCTGCGCGAGCGCGAGCGCGACCTGTTGACCGCGCGCGTGCCGCATCTGGTCGAGCGGGTGGCCTGGATCACCCGGCTGCCGCAACCACTGGAGGGTGTGCTCATTGCAAACGAAGTGCTCGACGCCATGCCGACACATGTCGTGCGCAGCGGCGGCCAAGGCATTGATGAGGCCGGCGTCTCTACCAGGGACGGCGGCTTTGCCATGGCATATCGTCCGGCCGGCGGCGAGTTGCGCGCACAGGCCGAAGCATTGGACCTGCCAGCGGGCACGACCACAGAAATCCAGCTTGTCGCCCAGGCCTTCATGCACAGCCTTGCCGCGGCACTTGCCCGTGGCGCGGCGATTTTCATCGACTATGGATTTGCCGCACACGAGTACTACCATCCGCAGCGCAACGCGGGGACCTTGATGTGCCATTACCGCCACCATGCGCATGACGATCCGTTTTACCTGCCCGGCCTGCAGGACATCACCACCCATGTCGACTTCAGTGCCATCGCCAAGGTGGCCGCCAAGGAGGGGCTTGCGCTTGCCGGCTATGCCAACCAGGCACAGTTCCTCATCAATTGCGGCATTACCGACGTTCTGGCGGCAACCTCTCCCGAGGATACCCTGCGCTACCTGCCACTTGCCAACGCCGCCAATCGACTGCTCTCGCCTGCCGAGATGGGAGAACTGTTCAAGGTCATCGCCTTTGGCAAGGGGCTGGACACGCCGCTATTGGGGTTTGCCCGCGGCGACCGCAGCCACACGCTCTAGCCCGCCGCGTGGATTGCCCTCTGCGCTAAACGGCCTGCCGGGCGAGCGCAACCGGCGTCTTTCTGCCCCTATCATTTACCTATGACCCGTCCGCTCGGCGGGCGGGCTTTGTTCGCGTTTGTTTCTCCCCTGTATGCCGCAGCCGATGCGCAGCAGGCGGTGGCCGACGCGAAACAACGCTGGGCGCAAAACCCCTACGGCCCCATGCTCGAGCGCATTCTTCCACCGACCTTCGGGGTCAGCCGCCTTCCCCAGCCCGAATCACCCGGTGCGCAGGTGATGGTGAAGTATTGCGTGCAATGCCACAACCTGCCCAATCCGGCGATGCATCAGGCGGCCAAGTGGCCGGTAATTCTCGATCGCATGGTGGTGCGCATGCAGGGCAAAAGCAATATGGGGACGCTGATGCTCGACATGATGGCCGGGGTTGCAGCCCCCCCCTCGGAAGAGGGAACCCGCCTGCTCGCCGCCCACCTCGGGCGCAACGCAAAAAAGACTGATCCGGCAGCTGATCCCTAGTCGAGTTTTGCCCCGGCGGCCTTTACGATTTTTGTCCACATGGCGATGTCGGCCTTGATCTGGGCGGCGAATTGTTCGGGGGTGTTGGCCACCGGGTCGATGGCGTCTTTTGCAAGACGGGCCTGGAAATCCGGACGCTTGATAATGGTCACCACGTCGTCGTGGATCTTGGCGATAATCTCGCGCGGCGTGCCGGCCGGTGCCATGAAGCCATACCACGCGGTAATATCAAATCCGGGCAGGGTCTCGGACACGGTGGCCACGCCCGGGAAAAAACTCGAGCGCTTGGTCCCGGTAATGCCCAGCGCCTTCAGCTTGCCGCTTTGCGTCAGGCCTATGCTCGCGGTTATGCCGCCCACAATCAGCGGCACCTGGTTGGCAAGCACGTCGGTGACGCCTTGGCCAAAGCCCTTGTAGGGAATGTGCAGCATGTCGATGTCGCCCATCGACTTGATGGTTTCCATGGTCAGGTGCTGCTGGCCGCCGCCCCCCGAGGAGGCATAACTGATCTTGCCCGGCTGTGATTTGGCCAGTGCAATGAGTTCCTTCACGTTATTGGCCGGGAATGACGAGTTAGCCAGGATTACGAAAGGCCCGGCCGCGGCATTCACGATCGGCGCGAGGTCCTTGACCGGGTCGTAGGGGTTGCGGGAATAGAGCAGCGGCGCAATGGTGATTGACGCATCGGCTGCAAACAGCAAGGTGTAGCCGTCTGGCGCCGCCTTGGCGACGAAGTCGGTACCTATGGTGCCCGACGCGCCGGCCTTGTTCTCGACCACCACCGGCTGCTTCCACAGATTGGACAACTCCTGCGACAACACGCGCCCGTAAATGTCCGGCGTACCCCCCGGCGGGAAGGTGACGATGACCTTGACCGGCTTGTTGGGAAAGGCTTGGGCGTGCGCGGCGACGGGCAGTACGGCCAGCACGAGCGCGAGAAACAGGGTGTGCAGAAGATTCAAGATGCCTCCTTTAATTGAAAATGCCGCCACTTGTTCAAAGCGGCGTCGGCATGTATCCGCTACCCGCCACCCCCTAACGAAGCGCACGATTCCGGGGAAACATGCCCCCCGCGGTCAGTACTTCTCCGGCACGAACTTGAACGGGTAGTTCGCGTCCTTGTAGCCACCGGTCTTTTTCATGTCGCGCTTGGGCAGTTTTACTTTTTTGCGCGGCGCCGACTTGTAGGGAATCTTGCTCAAAATGTGGCTGAGGATGTTGAGGCGGGCGCGCTTCTTGTCGTCCGAACGCACGGCGTACCACGGCGCCAAGGAAGTGTCGGTGGCCTTGAACATTTCATCTCGCGCACGCGAGTAGTCGTACCACTTGTTGTAGCTCTGGATATCCATGGGCGAGAGCTTCCAGATCTTGCGGCCGTCGGTGATGCGTTCGCTGAGCCTGCGGGTCTGTTCGTCCGGACTTACTTCCAGCCAGTACTTGAGCACGATGATGCCCGACTTGATCATCGCCTTTTCCACCGAAGGCACAACGTTGAGAAAAGCCGTCACCTGTTCTTCGGTGGCAAAGCCCATCACGCGCTCGACGCCGGCGCGGTTGTACCAGCTTCGGTCAAATATGACGACCTCGCCCGCACCGGGGAAATGGCTGATGTAGCGCTGTATGTACATCTGGCTTTTTTCACGCTCGGTAGGCGCCTGCAGCGCAACCACGCGAAACGTGCGCGGACTGACGCGCTCGGTCAGCGCCTTGATGGTGCCGCCCTTGCCCGCGCCGTCACGGCCCTCGAACACGATGCAGACCTTGAGGCCCTCGTGCTTGACCCATTCTTGTAGGCGCACAATTTCCATGTGCAGCTTTTTCAGCTCGCGGTTGTAGGCTTTGGTGCTGATTTTCCCTGTGGGCTTTGCCGATAATGTGGTTTCGGCTTTAGCTTTGGCATCTTTTGCCTTGCCACCCTTTGCAACAGGCTTTTTCGTGCTCATGAAATAGCTCCTCAATCCAGGCAGGTTGGGCAGCCCGTACCCAAACTGGCTTGAAGACGAACGCGCCCGGGCTGTAAATCTACTTGCGCAGGCGCCGGATCGCTGCGAGCTGCGCCGCCATGGCGGCGAATTCGCCCTGGGCCTTGGCGATATCGATATCGTCCTTGGCGTTGGCCATGGACTCCTCAGCCGCCCTGCGCGCCTCTACCGCCTTGGCCTCGTCCAGATCGTGGGCGCGGATGGCGGTGTCGGCCAGCACGGTCACGTTGTCGGGCTGCACTTCGAGCATGCCGCCGGCGACAAATATGATTTGTTCTTCGCGCCCGCCGCCAAAATGAATGCGCACCGTGCCCGGCTTGATCGCGGTGATCAGCGGGGTGTGTTTGGGGTAAATCCCCAGTTCGCCCGCCACCCCCGGGAGCACAACAAACTCCGCATCACCGGAAAAAATTTCCTCTTCCGGACTGACGACGCTGACGTGTATGGTATTGGCCATTTGATCCTAGTGAAAGGTGAATGGTAAATGGGGAATGGTGGAGGCGCCGCTGCAGTCCTAGCGATTCACCGATTCCCTTTTTCCATTTACTGCAATGTCTTGGCTTTTTCGACGGCTTCTTCGATGCCGCCGACCATGTAAAAGGCCTGCTCGGGCAGGTGGTCGTATTCGCCGGCCACGATCGCCTTGAAACCCTTGATGGTTTCCTTGAGCGGCACGTATTTGCCCGGCGACCCGGTGAACACCTCTGCCACGTTGAACGGCTGCGACAGGAAACGCTGGATTTTGCGCGCGCGGGCCACCGCCAACTTGTCCTCGGCGGACAGTTCGTCCATGCCCAGGATGGCGATGATGTCGCGCAATTCCTTGTAGCGCTGCAGCGTCTGCTGCACGGCGCGCGCGGTGTTGTAGTGGTCTTCACCGACAACGTGCGGGTCCATCTGACGGCTGGTCGAGTCAAGCGGATCCACGGCGGGGTAAATACCCAGCGACGCGATGTCGCGCGACAGCACCACGGTCGAATCGAGGTGGCCGAAGGTGGTGGCAGGAGACGGGTCGGTCAAGTCGTCCGCAGGCACGTACACGGCCTGGATCGAGGTGATCGAACCGGTCTTGGTGGAAGTGATGCGCTCCTGCAGGCGGCCCATTTCCTCGGCGAGGGTGGGCTGGTAGCCCACCGCAGAGGGCATACGGCCGAGAAGCGCGGACACTTCGGTGCCGGCCAGGGTAAAGCGGTAGATGTTATCGACAAAGAACAGCACGTCCCTGCCCTCGTCGCGGAAGGCTTCGGCCATGGTCAGGCCGGTCAGCGCCACGCGCAGGCGGTTGCCCGGCGGCTCGTTCATCTGGCCGTAGACCAGCGCAACCTTGTCCAGAACGTTCGACTCCTTCATCTCGTGGTAGAAGTCGTTGCCCTCGCGCGTACGCTCACCGACGCCGGCGAACACCGAGTAGCCCGAGTGCTCGATGGCGATATTGCGGATGAGTTCCATCATGTTCACGGTCTTGCCGACGCCGGCGCCACCGAACAGGCCGACCTTGCCGCCCTTGGCGAAGGGGCAGATCAGGTCGATAACCTTGATGCCGGTTTCGAGCAACTCTTGCGACGGGGAAAGCTCTTCGTATTTGGGTGCCGTACGGTGTATCGACGCGGTTTTTTCGGCGCCGATGGGGCCGGCCTCGTCAATGGGACGTCCCAGCACGTCCATGATGCGGCCCAGCGTCTTGGGGCCGATCGGCACGTTGATCGGGTTGCCGGTGTTGACCACATTCATGCCGCGGCGCAGGCCGTCGGACGATCCGAGCGCAATGGTGCGCACGATGCCGTCGCCCAGCTGCTGCTGGACTTCCAGCGTCAGGCCGATCTCGTCCATTTTGAGGGCGTCATAGATCTTGGGCATCTGGTCGCGCGGAAACTCGACGTCGACAACCGCGCCGATACACTGAACAATAGTTCCTTGGTTCATGGTCATTTCCTAACTAGGCTTACGATTCGAATTCGGTAGTAAAAATTAAACTGCTGCCGCATTTTTCAATCTGGTCTCGTCATAACGTGCACCAAAGCGCACATTAGCCTCGCCCAATCGAAAAAAACGGCGCGTCATACCGCCGCCGCACCGGCGACGATTTCCGACAATTCCTTGGTAATCGCCGCCTGGCGCGACTTGTTGTAGATCAGCGTCAGCTCGTCAATCACCGTGTTGGCGTTGTCGCTGGCGGCCTTCATCGCCACCATGCGCGACGAATGTTCCGAGCCGATGTTCTCGGCAATCGCCTGGAACACCACCGACTCCAGGTAACGGGTAATCAGCGCAGTGAGCACTTCCTTGGCGTCCGGTTCGTAGATGTAGTCCCAGTTGCTCTTCATCTCACCGACACTGACCATCTCGCCCTTTTCGTCCTGGAACATCTCGGGGATGGGAATCAGCGTGCCGTGCCGCGGCTCCTGCTTCATGGTGTTGACGAAGCGGGTGAAGAACAAGTGCACTTCATCAATCTCGCCGGCGCTATAGCGGTCAAGGAGCACCTTGACCGGGCCAATGATGCGCTCCATATGCGGACGGTCGCCCATGCCCACCAGATGCGAAACCACCTTGCCGCCGACGCGCTGCAGGAAGGAAAACCCCTTGTTGCCCAGCGCGCAAAATTCCATGCCCACGCCCTTGGCCTGCCATTCCTTCATCTGGCTGGTAAGCATGCGCAGCACGTTGGTGTTCATACCGCCGCACAAACCCTTGTCTGTGGTGACCAGCACCACACCGACGCGCTTGACGGTGTCGCGCTTTACGAGGAAGGGGTGCTTGTACTCGTGGTTCGCGCGCGAAACGTGCATGGCGATGGTCAGCGCACGCGCCACATAGGGCCGCGTCGCACGCATGCGATCCTGGGCCTTTTTCATCTTGGCCGCAGAGACCATTTCCATCGCCTTGGTGATCTTGCGCGTGCTTTGCACGCTCTTGATCTTGTTGCGAATTTCTTTTGAACCGGCCATTTCAGCGCCTTGTCTGTTAGCTTTTCACCAGCCCCTCCGCCCGGAGGGGAAGCAAACCCTAGTACGTGCCGTTTTTCTTGAAGTCCTTGATCGCTTCGGTCAGCGCGGCTTCGTCGTCCTTGGACATGTCCTTGGTATCTTCAATACGCTTCACCAAGTCGCCGTACTTGTCCTTGACGTAGGCGCGCATCGCGCGCTCGCAGGCGAGTGCCTTGCCCACTTCCACATCGTCGAAATGGCTGCCGTTGACGGCAAACAGGGTCAGTGCCATTTCCCAGACCTGCAGCGGCTCGTACTGCGGCTGCTTCATCAGTTCGGTGACCATGCGGCCGCGATCGAGCTGCTTGCGCGTAGCTTCGTCGAGATCCGAGGCGAACTGCGCGAAAGCCGCCAGCTCACGGTACTGGGCGAGGGCAAGACGCACGCCGCCGCCGAGTTTCTTGATGACCTTGGTCTGTGCCGCGCCGCCGACGCGCGAAACCGAGATACCGGCGTTGATGGCCGGCCGGATGCCGGCGTTGAACAGGTCGGACTCAAGGAAGATCTGACCGTCGGTGATGGAAATCACGTTGGTCGGCACGAAGGCGGTGACGTCACCCGCCTGTGTTTCGATCACCGGCAGCGCGGTGAGCGAACCGGTCTTGCCCTTGACCGCGCCCTTGGTGAATTTCTCCACGTACTCGGCATTGACGCGCGAAGCGCGCTCGAGCAGGCGCGAGTGCAGGTAGAACACGTCGCCCGGATAGGCTTCGCGGCCCGGCGGACGGCGCAGCAGCAGCGATACCTGGCGGTAGGCCCAGGCCTGCTTGGTCAGGTCGTCATAAATGATCAGCGCATCCTGGCCGCGGTCACGGAAGTATTCGCCCATGGTGCAGCCCGAGTACGGGGCGATGTACTGCAGCGCGGCCGACTCGGAGGCGGTTGCGGCAACCACGATGGTGTAGGCCATGGCGCCGTGTTCCTCGAGCTTGCGCACCACGTTGACCACCGACGAGGCCTTTTGGCCGATCGCGACATAAACGCAAATCAGGTCTTTGCCCTTCTGGTTGATGATCGCGTCAATAGCCACCGCAGTCTTGCCGGTCTGGCGGTCGCCGATGATCAGTTCGCGCTGTCCGCGTCCGACCGGCACCATGGCGTCGATGGCCTTCAGGCCGGTCTGCACCGGCTGCGACACCGACTGGCGCTCAATCACGCCCGGGGCGACCTTCTCGATAACGTCGGTCAGCTTTGCGTTGATCGGGCCCTTGCCGTCAATGGGCTGTCCGAGTGAGTTGACCACGCGGCCGATCAATTCCGGACCGACGGGCACTTCAAGGATGCGGCCGGTGCACTTTACCGTGTCGCCCTCGGTGATGTGTTCGTAGGGGCCGAGGATAACCGCGCCGACCGAGTCGCGCTCAAGGTTGAGTGCCAGGCCGAAGGTGTTGCCGGGGAACTCGAGCATCTCGCCCTGCATCGCGTCCGAGAGGCCGTGGATGCGGCAGATGCCGTCCGTGACCGAAACGACGGTGCCCTGGGTGCGGATGTCCGTGGACAGGGCAAGGCTCTGGATCTTGCTACGGATGAGCTCGCTGATTTCTGACGGGTTTAGCTGTTGCATGATGGCTTCCTTGAGGATTCCTGATTTATTTCCTGGCCTAGCTTCGCAAAAGTCCGGTGCTCATGGCGGTCAATTTACCGCGCACCGAACCGTCTATCACTTCGTCGCCAACCACGACGCGCACACCGCCGATAAGTTCGCGATCCTCGCCAAGCTGCGGGTTGATCTTGCGCTTGAAACGTTTTTCGAGGTCGGCCACCAGCGCGGCCAGTTGCGCGGCCTCTAGCGGCATTGCGCTGGTGATCAGCGCATCCACCACACCCTCGCGCTCGTGCTTGAGCGTCTCGAACTGCTCGCGCATCGCCGGCAACAGCGCCAGGCGGCCGTTGGCTATGAGCAGGCGCACAAAACTCTGCGCTTCCTGCGTCAGGTCGCCTGAGACCGAAGCGATCAGCCCGTAGACCTGTTCCGGGGTGTACTTCGGGTTGCCTATGGCCTCCTGCATGTCGCGGTCGGCCGCGCCTGCGGCAAGCCGGGCCAGCATTCCCGACCAAGGACCGAGCGCATTGGCCTTGTCAGCCAGGGCAAACACCGCCTCGGCATAAGGGCGCGCGATTGTGGTGACTTCCATTGGGCCTAGAGTTCCTGCTTGAGTTGGTTCAGCAGATCGGCGTGCACTTGCGCGTTGACTTCCTTGCGCAGGATCTTTTCCGCGCCGGCAACGGCGAGCGAGGCGACCTGTTCACGCAGTTGGGTCTTGGCCGACTGCACTTCCTGCTCGATCTGCGCCTGCGCGGCGGCGATCATGCGATCGCCCTCGGCCTTGGCGTTGGCCTTGGCCTCCTCGATCATTTGCCCGGCGCGTTTTTCACTCTGCACCAGGATTTCCTTGGAGCGGTCGCGCGCTTCGCGAATGATGACTTCGCTCTGCTTGCTCGCCTCGGCATACGCCGACTTGCCGCGCTCGGCCTCGGCCAGTCCGTCGGCGATCTGCTTCTGGCGCGACTCGATTGCGTTGAGGAGCGGCGGCCAGACAAACTTGGCCGTGAACAGGATGAACGCAAAAAATGCGATCCCCTGCGCGAACATCGTCACTGTTAGGTTCATGGTACGTTCCCCGTTACGGGAGCTGCGTTAGCGAAAGCCGGCCAGCAGCGGGTTTGCGAAGGCGAAGAACATGGCAAGACCCACGCCGATGATGAACGACGCGTCGATCAGGCCGAGCAGCAGGAACACCTTGGCCTGCAACTGGGGCATGAGTTCGGGCTGGCGGGCGGCGCCCTCGAGGAAGCGGCTGCACATGATGCCCACGCCGACGCAGGCGCCAAGCGCGCCCAGACCGATGATGAGGCCGATGCCGACGCCGGTGTAAGCCTGGATCAGCGCCATCATTTGAAGTTTTTCCATGTTAATTGCCTTCCTTTCAGTTCAAAACAAGACGAGTGGGGGTAATTGGGGCTAAACGGGTTAATGCGATTCGTGCGCCATTGATTCGGGGACGAACAAGGAGGCGACGCCCCCTTGTATATCCCTCATGTCGATGTCAGTGGCTCTCATGAGCCATCGCTATGTAAACAATGGTGAGCATCATGAAAATATAGGCCTGCAGCGCGACGATCAGGATGTGGAAGATCGCCCAGCCAAGGCCCAGCACCACGGAGGAGCCGAAACCGACAAAATAGTCCGCGCTCCAGGAACTGTTGGCGGCCCACATCCACAGCAGCAGGAAAATGATCTCGCCGGCGTACATGTTGCCGAACAGCCGCAGCGCGTGTGACAGCGGCTTGGAAATGTATTCAACCAGGTTGAACAGGAAGTTGAACACCCAGAGCAGCGGGTTCGACCCGAACGGCGCGCAGAACAGCTCGTGGATGAAACCGCCGACGCCCTTGACCTTGAGGCTGTAATAAATCATCAGCAGCCACACCGACAGCGCCAGCGCAAAGGTGGTGTTCAGGTCGGCGGTCGGGACAATGCGAAAACCGTGTTCGCTGATGTGGTGCGTGCCTGCGGAAATGATGTCCACCGGCAGAAAGTCCATGGCGTTCATCAGCAGCACCCAGACGAATACCGTCAGCGCGGCCGGGGCGATGAATTTGTCGCGATCGCCGTGGAATATGCCCTTGACCTGCTCGTCGACGAAGTCAAAGCAAAGTTCGACAAAGGCCTGGCGTTTGCCCGGCACGCCGGAGGTGGCGCCGCGCGCCACCCACCAGATGAAACCGATGCCAAGCACGCCCAGCAGCAGCGAAACCACCAGCGAGTCGACGTTGATCGTCCAGAACGCGCCTTCACCGACCTGCTTGCTGGCGAAGGTCAGGTGGTGGCCGATGTATTCGGATGGGGTAAGGGTGCCGGATGCCATATTGTTTTAAGTGATTGCTAGTTGTCTCGAACAAGAATCGCCATGCTGAACATCAGTACCGTCACCACAAAAGAGCCGATAAAC
>CAMAWC010000076.1 GCA_945861875.1 Bordetella parapertussis | reverse complement strand
AATAAAGTTTTTTCGGCATGCGCCCGGCGAGAAAAGCCTCGCGTCCGGCCTCCACCGCTTTTCTCATGGCGCCGGCCATCA
Source organism: Bordetella parapertussis (assembly GCA_945861875.1). Lineage (GTDB taxonomy): Bacteria > Pseudomonadota > Gammaproteobacteria > Burkholderiales > SG8-39 > CAITSH01. The sequence continues at coordinate 16,174 of CAMAWC010000076.1, read as the reverse complement.
TTACCGGATCCTGTGCCTTGGCGACGGCGGTATTCATCAGCACCGCATCGCATCCGAGTTCCATCGCGATCGCCGCATCCGAGGCGGTGCCGACGCCGGCATCGACCACCACCGGCACTTTCGCGGCGTCAATGATCAGCTGCAGATTCCACGGGTTGAGGATGCCCATGCCAGAGCCGATGAGCGAGGCGAGCGGCATGATGGCGACGCAGCCGATGTCCTCGAGCTGCCTGGCGATGATCGGGTCGTCGCTGGTATAGACCATTACCTTGAAGCCCTCGGCCACCAGGGTTTTTGCCGCGGCCAGGGTTTCGATGATGTTGGGGTAAAGGGTGTGCGGATCGCCCAGCACTTCCAGTTTGACGAGGTCGTGGCCGTCGAGCAGTTCGCGCGCCAGGCGCAGCGTGCGCACCGCGTCCTCGGCGTTGTAGCAGCCGGCGGTGTTGGGCAGGTAGGTGAATTTTGAGGGCGGCAGTGCATCGAGCAGCGAGGGCTCGCCGGCGGTCTGGCCGATATTGGTGCGGCGTATGGCCACGGTGACAATATCGGCGCCGCTCGCCTCCACAGCGCGGCGCGTTTCATCAAAGTCCTTGTACTTGCCGGTGCCGATCAGCAGGCGCGAGCGGTAGGTTTTGCCGGCAATGGTGAGGGTGTGCATCAGCCGCCCCCTACCGCAACGACGATTTCCAGGCGGTCGCCGTTGGCGAGGCGTGTTTCGGCATAGCGGCTGCGCGGCACGATCTCGCCATTGCGCTCAATCGCAACACGTTTGCCGGCAATGGCCAGTTCATCGAGCAATTCGGTCACGGCAAGCTCGCGGCCAAACTGCCTGCTATCGCCGTTAATGGTCACTTCCAGCACGTTTTGGTCTCCAGGAAAGCGCCTGCGCTGAATTGCGCTTCGGGCAGGCAGGGCAATTATAGCCGTACCATCGGCGCCCATCGGCCGACTCGGCTGCCGAAACACGGTAAAATCCGTGCCATCGCGGGTGTAGTTCAATGGCAGAACGGCAGCTTCCCAAGCTGCATACGAGGGTTCGATTCCCTTCACCCGCTCCACCGGCCACGCTGTCATGCCTGCTAGTTTTGACGGAAAGCTTGTAGTTGCCATCTCCTCACGGGCGCTGTTCGACCTCGAGGAGAGCAATCGTGTGTTCGAGTCGCAGGGCGTCGAGGCCTACTACCAGTACCAGCGTGTGCACGAGGACGAGGTGCTGGGACAGGGCATCGCCTTCGGACTGGTGAAAAAGCTGCTGGCGCTCAACACCCGCATGCCCGAGCGGCCGCGCGTCGAGGTCATTCTTCTTTCGCGCAATACCGCTGACACCGGCATGCGCATCATGAATTCCATCGAACATTACAAGCTGGACATCGTGCGCGCCGCCTTCACCGGCGGCGAGAGCACCCACCCGTATGTGCCGGCGTTCGAGGCCAGTCTGTTCCTGTCGGCCAATCCCGACGATGTGCGCAAGGCGCTTGACGCCGGCCATGCCGCGGCGACCATTTTCCCGGCGCAGGCCAGCAGCACACAGTCGCAGGCGGGGGAATTGCGCATCGCCTTTGACGGCGATGCGGTGCTGTTTTCCGACGAGGCGGAGCGCGTGTACAAGAAAAACGGCCTCAACGCCTTTACCGCCAGCGAGGTCAGCGCCGCGCACGAGCCGCTTAGTGGCGGGCCGTTCAAGAGCTTTCTCGCCGCCCTGCACCGCATCCAGTCGGAGTATCCGCTCGATCGCTCGCCCATACGCACCGCCCTGGTCACCGCGCGCAGCGCACCGGCGCATGAACGCGTCATCCGCACACTGCGCGCCTGGGATATTCGCATCGACGAGGCCTTGTTTCTGGGCGGACTGGAAAAGGGGCCGTTTCTCAAGGCGTTTGGCGCGGATATTTTTTTCGATGACCAGCGCGGCCATGTCGAATCGGCACGCCAGCACGTTGCGGCAGGCCATGTGCCCTTTGGCGTGGCCAACGAATAGGGGGTGCCGTGAAAATAGTCAAAGTCCTCGGATTGGCGCTGGCGGGCCTGGCCCTTATTGCCGGCGCGCTGGCGGCATTTGTGGCGGCGACCTTTGACCCGAACAAATACAAGCCGGAAATCACTGCGCTGGTAAAAGAGAAAACCGGGCGGACTTTGGCCATAGACGGCAACGTTGGTCTGACATTTTTCCCCAGGATAGGCGTGGCCGTGGGCAAGGTGAGCTTGTCCGACCCGGGTGTCAGCACGACCTTTGCCCACGTCGATGAGGCGAAGGTGTCGCTTAACCTGTTGCCCCTGCTGTCGCGCCGGGTCGAAGTCGACCGTGTGCAGCTTTCCGGGCTAAAGGTTGATTTGCAGCGGTTCAAGGACGGCCGCAGTAATTTTGATGATATATCCGGTGGTGGCGCGAAGGCGCAGGACAAGTCCGCAAGCACCGACGGCAAAGCGCTCAATATCGACATCGATGGCATCAGCCTGAAGGATGCCAACATCGGCTGGCGCGATGACGCCGCCGGCACGCAAATCCGGCTCTCCGCCCTGCAGCTGGCCACCACGCGCATCGCCAGCGGTGTTCCGGGCAAGCTGGAGTTCGCCGCGGCGGTGCAGGGCACCAATCCCCAAGTCAACCTGCAGGTGAAGCTTGCCACCGGCTACCGCGTCGATTTCGCCACCAAGGCGGCGGCGTTCTCCGGCCTTGATCTCAAGGTCTCGGGTGACGCACCCGGTGCCGCCGGATTGAATGCCGTGATCAAGGGCGATATCGAATTTGATCCGGCGAAAAAGCGCGTCAGCTTGTCCGGTGTTGATGTGTCTGCGACGACCAGGGACGGCCTGGATGCGCGGCTGTCCGCCCCTAAGCTGCTGGTTTCCCCGGACGAGGCGAGCAGCGCGGCGCTGACCGGCCAGGTGAAGCTGGCCAAGACCGGGCAGAACGTGGAGGCCAAATTTGTGCTGGCCGCGCTTGAAGCCAAGGGCAAGAAACTCGGCACCAAACTGGACGTCGATTTTGCCATCAAGCAGGGTGAACAAACCATGCAGGGAAAGCTTTCGTCGCCGGTGGCTGTTGACCTCGATGCGCAAAGCGCACAGCTGACAAAAATTACCGCCGACCTGGTCCTGCCCTCGCCAGTGCCGGGGCAAAAGGGCATCAGCCTGGCAAACACCGGGTCACTGCGGCTTGACTGGGGCAAACAGGCGCTTGCCGCCGACCTGGTGACCCGCGTCGATGAGAGCACCGTCCAGTCGAAAATCAATGTCGCCGGCTTTGCCGCACCGGCCGTCGGTTTTGACATCGCCGTGGACAAGCTGAACCTCGACAAATACCTGCCACCACAGCCGGGCAAGGCCGCCCCGGCGCCCGCGGGGAAGCCCATCGATTTGTCGGCGCTGAAAGGCCTCAACCTGAACGGCAAGCTGTCCGTCGGCGCGCTGGTGGTGAATCAGGTAAAAGTCGAGAAACTGCAGGTCGGCCTGCGTGCCGCCGCCGGCAAGCTCGACCTGAACCCGATTTCGGCAAACCTCTACCAGGGTACGCTGCTGGGCAGCGCGAGCGCCAACGCCAATGGCAATCTGTTCAGCCTCAAGCAACAACTGGCCGGTATCGCCATCGGACCGCTGTTGCGCGATGCGACCGGCAAGGACGCGCTCGAGGGCAGGGGCAATGTGCTGATGGATGTGCAGGCGACGGGCAATACGGTGGGCGCGTTGAAAAAAGCGCTCAACGGCAGCGCCAGCCTCAATCTCAAGGACGGGGCGATCAAGGGCATCAACCTGGCGGAGAGCTTTCGCAAGGCCAAGGCGGCGCTCGGCGCCAAGGGCGCGACCGAGCAGGCCGCGAGCAAGGCTGACAAGACGGATTTTTCTGAAATGAGCGCGAGTTTCGTGATTCGCAACGGCGTGGCGCATAACGAAGACCTGTCGGTCAAGTCGCCGTTCCTGCGCCTGAGCGGGACCGGCGACATCAATATCGGCGCCGATACCCTGGACTATCTGGCCAAGGCGGCGATAGTCAACACCGCCGGCGGCCAGGGCGGCAAGGAACTCGACAGCATGAAGGGCCTGACCGTACCGGTGCGCCTGAGCGGATCCTTCGACGCGCTCAAGTACAACATTGATTACGCCGCCATGGTCAGCGAATCGGCCAAGCAGCAGATACAGCAAAAGGTGCAGGAGCAACTCGGCGACAAGCTGAAGGGGCTGTTCAAATAGTGGCGGGGGAGCGCGAGAGACGATCGGAAAAGTCGCCCGCAGGCGCCGATTTCGCGTCGCGGCTGGTGCGCTGGCAAAAATCGCACGGCCGGCACGACCTGCCCTGGCAGGGCACCCGTGACCCTTACCGCGTATGGCTGTCCGAGATCATGTTGCAGCAAACGCAGGTTGCCGCGGTAATTCCCTACTACGCGCGCTTTCTTGCGCGTTTTCCCGATTGTGCCGCGCTCGCCGCCGCCACCGAAGAGCAGGTGATGCAGGTATGGAGCGGCCTGGGCTATTACTCGCGCGCGCGCAACCTGCACAAGGCGGCGCAGGCGGTGGTGGCGCTGGGTGAGTTTCCCCGCGCGCGTTCCGACATCGAGAAACTGCCCGGCATCGGGCGTTCCACCGCCGCGGCGATTGCCGCCTTTGCCTTCGGATCGCGCGAGGCGATTCTCGACGGCAACGTCAAGCGCGTACTGGCGCGGCATTTTGCCGTGCCGGGTTATCCCGGGCAAAAAGCCGTGGAGCAGCGACTGTGGGGCATCGCTGAATCGGTTCTGCCAGCGGATGACATCGAGGCTTACACGCAGGGGATAATGGATCTGGGTGCGACGCTTTGCACGCGGCATGATCCGCAATGCCGCCGCTGTCCGCTAAGCGCGACTTGCGCGGCCCTGGCCCAGGGCAACACCGCGGATTATCCGGCGCCCAAACCGGCCAAGCCGATGCCGCAGCGCCAGACCATGATGCTGATCCTGGAGGCCGACGGTGCGCTGTTGTTCGAGAAACGGCCCTCGCCCGGCATATGGGGCGGGCTTTGGAGTTTTCCCGAGCTGGCATCGGGCGGTGACATCGTCGCGCACTGCCGCACAAATCTCGGCTGTGAAATCGATGTCCCGCAACGACTTGCGCCGCTGGCGCACGGCTTCACCCATTTTCGCCTTGCCATCGAGCCCTGGCGCTGCGCGGTGCAACGCCGCTTGCCGGTGTTGCAGGAACCGGCGCATGCGTGGCTGCCACTTGCCGGGGCGCATGAGGCGGCGATCCCGGTACCGGTAAAAAAGCTTCTCGCGCGATTGCGCGCCGCGCCAACCGCTTAGCCTGCGGCCTGCGGTCAGGCGGCGACGAAGCCCGGCAGGCCGCGCTGGGCGAGGAACTTGTGCAGGATTTCCAGGCGCATCCGGCTGTCGGAGAGTTCGAGCAGTTTTTGCCGCGCGGACGGTGTAACGGGCACGATTTCGGCGAGGCGGTTGCCGACCCAGGTTGCGCTGTCGAAGCGGTGCGGCTCGGCAAAAACCCCGCCTTCGTGATCGGCGATGACAACGCGCAGCAGTTGCGCGCAGGCGGCAAATTCCCCCGGCACCGGGCCGTCTTCATCGGCGGGAATCATCTCGACGCTGGCGCTGATGAGGCCTTGTTCGCCGACGCTTTGCGCGATGATGCGAAAGCGCTGCTCGCCGCGATTGCGCAATTGCAGCACGCCCAGCTGCTGCATGTCCCAGTCGACGATGCGCGCAAGGCAGCCTATTTCTTCGGGGACCGCCGGCGTGCCGACCTCCTTGCCCTCCTTGATCAAGCACACGCCGAAGGGCAGATTGCACTTCATCCGCTCACGCGACATGTCCATGTAGCGCGTCTCGAATATGCGCAGCGGCAGCAGGCCGTCGGGGAAAAGGACCGTGTTGAGCGGGAAAAGCGGGATGTGCGTCGCCATGCCTGCGCCGCTATCTGCTGCCCGCTTTTTCCGGTCGGGCCGCCATGGCGGCGCTCATGAGAGCTGGCGGTGGCGCACCAGGACCGGCACGCGACCGCGAAAATTCGCCGCCAGTTTTTCCGTGAGATAGACCGAGCGGTGCTGCCCGCCGGTACAGCCGATGGCGACGGTGAGGTAGGAGCGATTGTCGCGCTGGTAGTGCGGCAGCCAATTCTCGACGAAGGCGGTCACATCGCCGAGCATTTTCACCACATCCGGGTTCGATTCCATGAAGCCGATGACGGGTGCGTCATTGCCGGTGAGCGGGCGCAGGGCCGGGTCGTAGTGCGGGTTGGGCAGGAAGCGCACGTCAAAGACCAGGTCCGAGTCGAGGGGTATCCCCTGCTTGTAGCCAAATGACTGGAACAGCAGCGTCATGCGCGATGTGTCGACTTCGAGCAGGTCCTTGATCCAGCCGCGCAGCGCGTTGGGCTGGGCATCGCTGGTATCGATGCGGAGCCCCAGTTCGCCGATCGGGGCCAGCAGTTCGCGTTCGCGGACTATGCATTCCTCGATGGTGACGTCGCCTTGTGCGAGCGGGTGGCGGCGGCGCGTTTCGGTAAAGCGCCTGACCAGGGTGTCGTTCTTGGCGTCAAGGAACAGGATGCGCAGGTCGATGCCCGAACGCCGCAGTGCGTCGAGGGTGCCGGGCAGGCGGTCAAGCGCCTTGCCACTGCGCGCATCGACGCTGACAGCGACCTTGGCGTTGCCGGCGGAGCGCAGGAAATCGGCCGTTTCGGCCAGCAGCAGCACCGGCAGGTTGTCGACGCAGTAGTAGCCGGCGTCCTCGAGCACCTTGATGGCGACACTCTTGCCCGAGCCGGACAGCCCGCTGATGAGTACGAGTTGCATCACTGCAGATTAGCCGAAAGCGGGGGCGCGGCGCAAATGACAAATGCAAACGTGTCCGGGGTCACGGCAACGCCGGCCGCGGCCTAGTCGGTTTCGTCTTGGAGCGCCTTTTGTTGCCGCGCGATGAATTCGGCCGTGCTGTCCATGCCGCGCAACTGCAGCACGTAGTTGCGCACCGCCGCTTCAAGCAGCACTGCGAGGTTGCGCCCGGCCACCACCGGAATGACCACCTTGCGCACGGTGACGCCAAGGATGTCCTCGGACAGTTCATGCAGGGGCAGGCGTTCCGTTTCTGCCGCGCCTGGCTGGCTGGGGCGGTCGAGGTGGACGACGAGTTTGAGTTTCATTTTCGGCCGCACCGCAGTTTCGCCGAATATGGTGCGGATGTTGAGCATGCCGAGCCCGCGTACCTCGAGAAAATCCTTGAGCATTGCCGGGCAGCGTCCTTCCAGGGTCTGTGCCGCGATTTTGTAAATTTCCACCACGTCGTCGGCGACAAGGCCGTGTCCCCGGCTGATCAGTTCGAGGCCGAGTTCGCTCTTGCCGATCCCTGAATTGCCGGTAATGAGGACCCCGAGCCCGAGGACATCCATGAACACGCCGTGCCGTGTTTCAGTGTCGGCAAGCGCCTTTGCCAGATAGCGGCGCAGCGCCTCAATGACATGAGCGGCGGGCAGGGGCGTGGCGAGGACGGCAATGCCGCGACGCTCGGAGGCAGCCAGCAGCGGACGGATCAGCACCGCGCCGTCGGCGAGAATCAGCGCGGCGGGATTGCGCGCGAATATGTCCTCGACCATGCGTTCGAGTGCCGCGTTTCCCGACGCCTCAAGATGCGCCGCCTCAAGGCTGCCGATCACCTGGACGCGGTTGGGGTGGATCAGGTTGAGGTGCCCGATCAGCGCCGCGGCGTCGCTGTCGCGCTGTAATTCCGCGACCGCACCCTCGCGGCCGCACACCCAGCTTAGCTGGAGCCTGGCGGCGTTGTCGTCATGCAGTTGCGCGACGCTGGTCCGGGGCATGGGGTTGCCATATGGAGAACACGCGGTGCAGGGACTGTGCGTCCGGTTCAGTCGAAAGTTGCTGGCGGAAATCGCGGTCGCTGAACATTTGCGCCAGTTCGGACAGGATCTGCAAATGGGTTTCGTTGGCCTGTTCGGGAACGAGCAGTACGAACAGCAGCCCGACGTTTTGCCCGTCCGGGGCGTCAAAGGCCACCGCCGTTTTAAGACGCACAAACGCGCCGACCGCTTCCTTCAGCCCCTTGATGCGGCCATGCGGGATGGCAACACCCTGGCCAAGGCCGGTGGAGCCAAGACGCTCGCGTGCAAACAGGCTGTCGAACACCAGACTTCTGGCAACGCCCTGGTTGTTCTCGAACAACAAACCGGCTTGTTCGAACAGGCGTTTCTTGCTGCTTACTTCAAGGTCAAGGACGATGTTGGAGGCGGGGAGTAGTTTGGCAATTATGTTCATAAGCGCCTGAATCGGCGGTGAAATTAACTATCGTTTTGGCCCGCCTCACTGAGTGAGCGCGCCATTCTACTCCAAATCGAAACAGCGCAAGCCGTGCTTATTCCTCCACGCTAGTCTGGCGTTTGCGCGTGTCGTGCGGATGCGCAAAAGTTTTGTCCTTGTACTTGAGAATCTGCCGGTCGAGCTTGTCGACCAGGCTGTCTATGGACGCGTACATGTTTTCGTCTATGCATTCGACGTGGATGTCCTTGCCGCGCACGTGCACGGTAACCTCGGCCTTTTGCATCAGCTTTTGCACCGACAGGATGACGTTGACGTCGATGACATTGTCAAAATGCCTCATTACGCGATCCATTTTTGCGGCGACGTATTGGCGCATTGCCTCGGTGACTGCAACGTGATGTCCGCTAACGATGAGGTTCATCTTGCATCTCCTTTGCGAGGGTGTTGAAAAGGGGCGCTCCTTTGGGATCCCCGAAACCGGGGCTTTTGCTTCGGTAGCATGCTCATTTTTGGCAGCTTTTTTATGCGGTATCTGCGTTTTGTTCGGCCTGTCGGCTAGAGTGCCTTGCGAAGGTTGACCGGGGGGATATGCAGGGATTCACGGTATTTGGCAATCGTACGTCTTGCCACCACGATACCCTGCTGGCCGAGAATTTGCGAGATTTTGCTGTCCGACAGGGGTTTTTTCTGGTCCTCGGCGGCCACCAGCTGCTTGATCAGGGCGCGAATGGCGGTGGCAGAGCAGGCCCCCCCCGCGTCGGTGGCGACATGGCTGCCAAAAAAATACTTCAACTCGAATATGCCGCGCGGCGTAAACATGAATTTTTGCGTGGTGACACGTGACACCGTCGACTCGTGCAGGCCGAGGGTGTCGGCGATCTCGCGCAGCACCAGCGGGCGCATCGCCACCTCGCCATGCTCGAAAAAATGCCGCTGCCGGTCGACAATGGCCTGCGATACGCGCAGGATGGTATCGAAGCGCTGCTGCACGTTCTTGATCAGCCAGCGCGCCTCCTGCAGTTGCGTCGACAATTGTCCCACTGCAATGCCGCGATTGTTTTGCAGGATGTCGGCGTACATGCGGTGGATGCGCAGTTTGGGCATGGCATCGCGGTTCAGCCTGACGACCCAGACATTTTTTATTTTTTTGACCACCACATCGGGCACGATGTAGCGCGTCTGCGTCGTCGAGAAGCTCGCACCCGGATGCGGGTTGAGGCTCTGGATGAGCAACTGGGCCTCGCGCAATTGTTCGTCATCACAACCGAGCGAACGCTTGAGCCTGGCAAAATCGCGCCCGGCGAGGGCGGCAAGGTGACCCCGGACAATGGCCAGCGCAAGCTCGAGCGCCGGCGTTGCAACGGGCATGGTCCGCAGTTGCAGCTCCAGGCATTCGGCCGGAGTGCGCGCCCCGACCCCGGTCGGTTCGAGTTGCTGCAGGTGGCAAAGGGCGATCTGCAGCTCATCCGGGTCGACCTCCATGTCCTCGGGAACCATCTGGGCGATCTCGTCGAGGGGCTGTGTCAGGTAGCCGTCTTCATCCAGTGATTCGATGAGCAGGGCGACCAGGCTGCGATCGCGTTGCGACAGGTTGAGCAGCAGCAGTTGCTCGAGCATATGCTCGCGCAGCGAGGCGGATTCGGCGGCCTGCTGCGGGTAATCGCCATCCTCGGCGTCTTCACGATTGCCGCCCGGGTTTGACGGGGCGTCGGTGAACCAGTCCTGGTCGTTGCCCGGGGCATCGTTCGCACCGGACTCCCCTTGGGACGCTTCTTCCGACTGGCTGTCGGAAGAGCCTGATGCGCTGGTGCTGGAGGACGGCGGCTGGAACGGCATGTCCACCGGCGTGTCTTCGCGCTCGAGCAGCGGATTGTCGGCGAGGAATTTTTCCAGTTCCTGGTTCAGCTCGAGTGTGGACAGCTGCAACAGGCGGATGGATTGCTGCAACTGCGGCGTCAGCGTCAGGTGCTGAGACAGTTTGAGTTGCAGGGTTTGCTTCATGTTCGGGAGGGTCCAGCGGTGCCGCTAGAGGCGGAAGTTTTCGCCCAGGTAAACGCGTCTTACGTTTTCATTATAGACAATTTCGTCGGGCTTGCCCGATGCGAGCACGGTGCCTTCATTGATGATGTAGGCACGGTCGCAAATACCCAGGGTTTCGCGCACGTTGTGGTCGGTAATAAGTATGCCGATGCCGCGGTCCTTGAGGAAGCGGATGATTTTCTGGATGTCGATCACCGCGATCGGATCGACGCCGGCAAACGGCTCGTCCAGCAGCACGAACGCCGGCCGCATCGCCAGCGCCCGGGCAATCTCCACCCGCCGCCGCTCGCCGCCCGACAGGGACATTGCCATGGCGTTGCGCAGGTGTGCGATATGCAGGTCATCGAGCAGTCCTTCGAGCCGCTTCTCGCCCTCTTCGCCGTTTACGCCCTGCAACTCGAGCACGGCCTGGATATTTTCCTGCACCGAGAGCTTGCGGAAAACCGAAGCCTCCTGGGGCAGGTAGGAGAGGCCCATTCTCGAGCGGCGGTGGATGGGCATGCGGCTGATATTGGTGTCATTGAGTTCGATGCTGCCGCCGTCCAGGGCGACCAATCCGACGATCATGTAAAAGCAGGTGGTCTTGCCGGCGCCATTGGGGCCGAGCAGGCCGACCACCTCTCCGCTGGAGACGTCAAGGGACACATCCTGTACGACGGTGCGCGACTTGTAACGTTTTTTCAGGCTGAGTGCCCGGAGCATGCTCATGGCCGGCGACGACAGTGCGAAATTTTGCGACTACTCGGGCCGCGGGTTGGCAATCCCGGGTGCGGTTTTCAGGCCGATGGAGGGCGCCGGCGTGGCTGCCGCTGGTTTGGCGCTGACAGAAGACGCGGGGGCGGCCGGATTGTCCTTGGCCTTGGGCTGGATGATTGCGCGCACGCGCGCATTTTGCTGCGCATTTTGCTGGTTGGCGGCGGCGGGAGAAACGTCCTTGGCCGACTGCACGCGGAAGAACTCGGTCTTCGCGTCATAGGCAATATAGTTGCCGCGCGTTTCGTCGAGGTCGCGGCGAAGTTTGGCGCGCTGGAAGAATTCGACAAACTCCTTCTTGCCGTCGTATTCGATGCGTTCGGCTTCTCCGTCCACCCACTCGTCCACGCCTTCGCGCTTTTGGCGGAAAGTGGCAAGGTTGCCGGTGGCCGTCCCGAACTGGAAGCCGTCGCCGTCCTGGCGCACGACCACGCGGTCGGCGCGAAGTTGCATCGTGCCCTGGGTGACCACCACGCGGCCTTCAAACACCGAAACCTGGCGGTTGTCGTCAACGGTAAGCCGGTCGGCCTCAATGTTGACGGGCTTGTCGCGGTCGGCTTTCTCGGCCATGACCGTGGCGGCATGGCCGAACGCCAGTGCCGCGCAAAGCAGTCCGGCGACGCCGGCGACGCGAACATGCCTAGTTTTTGCGTACAAAGGTACCCCTCGCTTGAGACCGCAGAACGAATGTGCGTTCATTATTGTTGGCGTCCATGCCGACACCTCTTAGCACCGAATGTTGCTGCACGATAACCACCGGGTCATCTGTGCGTGCCGTGTTCGCTTTCTGGTCAATGCGCAGGCGCTCGGTGGTGGCGCGTACAGCCGGCTCGGTTTTGCTTGCTTCGCGCGTCAGCACGACATTGCCATAAAAAAAAGCCTCGTCGCCGTTTTTTGAAAGCTCCGCCTCGTTGGCGGTAATGCGCGTCGGCGGTGCGTCGGGCGAAAAACTCGTGATGTGTGGCGCCTCAAGGTATGTCAGTTCATTGTCGGGGTAATGTACCATTTTTCGGGCGGCCAGCGAGTACGCCGGCGCTCCCAGGAGGTTGTGCCGGACTGCAGTGAAATTCTCTATCACCAGGTCGGGGTCGTGGCGGGCCAATGACCCGGCGACCGATACCGGCGCCTGTACCGCCTGTTCCAGCCAGAAGGTGATGCCCGCCAGCAGCAGCATCAGCACGAGCGGCAACAGGCTGGTGACCGGTCGTTTCACGTACGATAGGCCGTAATTGCAGCGTCAAGCTTACCTTGCGCCCGGAGGATGAAGTCGCACACCTCGCGTACTGCGCCGCGCCCGGCCTCCCGGGTTGAAACATAGTGCGCGGCCTGCCTGATTGCGTCCGGGGCCTGTGGTACGGTGGCGGCCAAACCGCAGCGCGACAGCAGGCGCAAGTCGGGCAGGTCATCCCCCATGTAACCGAACTGGTCCAGTCGCAGGCCGGTTTTGCCCAGAATGTCGCGACAGGCTTCGGTCTTGTCATGCACGCCCTGGTAGAGGTGGACGATGCCCAGTTCGCGCGCGCGCAACGTCACTGCGCCCGAATTGCGTCCGGTTATAAGCGCAAGCGCCACACCGTTCTCTTGCAGCATTTTCATGCCCTGGCCGTCGAGGGAATTGAACGCCTTCATTTCCTCGCCAGCGGAGCCGAGAAAAAGCGTACCGTCGGTAAGCACACCGTCGACATCGAAAGCCATCAGGGCGATCCCGCGCGCACGGTCCAGGGTCGAGGGCATCAGATCACTTTTGCACGGAATAAATCGTGCATGTTGAGCGCCCCGACCAGCTTGCCGGAGGCGTCAACCACCAGCAACTGGTTGACCTTGTTGTTTTCCATCAGCTGAACCGCCTCGGCGGCCAGTTTATTTGGCGTGATGGTGCGCGGACTGCGCGACATGATCTGCGCTATCGGCAGGCTGCGGATATCCAGCGGTCGGGCGAGCGCGCGCCGCAGGTCGCCATCGGTGAAAATCCCGCTCACCTTTCCGGCGGCATCGAGGACCGCCGTCATGCCCATGCTTTTTTTCGACATCTCTATCATCGCCTCGGCAAAGATCGCTGTTTCCGCGACCGCCGGCACGGCCTCGCCGGTGCGCATGACGTCACTGACATGGGTGAGCAGGCGGCGTCCGAGCGTCCCGCCCGGGTGCGAGCGGGCGAAATCATCGGCGCCGAAGCCGCGCGCATCGAGCAGCGCCACGGCGAGTGCGTCGCCAAGGGCAAGCGCCGCTGTGGTGCTTGCCGTCGGCGCGAGGTTCAGTGGGCAAGCTTCCTGCGCAACGCCGGCGTCAAGGTGTACATCGGCCTGCTGCGCCAGCGTCGAGGTCGCGTTGCCGGTAATGGCGATGAGCTTTGCGCCTTCGCGCTTGATCATCGGCACGATGGCCAGGAGCTCGGCGCTTTCCCCGGAGTTCGACAGTGCGATCAGCACATCGTCGCGCGTGATCATGCCCAGGTCGCCGTGACTCGCCTCGGCCGGATGGACAAAGTAGGCGGGCGTGCCGGTGCTGGCCAGGGTTGAGGCTATCTTGCGTGCGATATGGCCGGATTTGCCGATGCCGCTTACCACTACGCGGCCGCTCGAACCGAGCACCAGGTTGACGGCATCGAGAAACCGCTGGTCGATGCGTTCGATCAGCGCACGCACCGCATCGGCCTCGATCGCGAGTACCTGCCGCGCGAGTTCAAGCGGGCCGGAAGGGGACGTGATCTGTGGTTTGGGTTGCTTCATGGAAGGTGCTGATACTCATTGTTACGCTGTAACCCGCTATTATCATAGGGGTAGTGAAAGTATAGCATTCGACTTCACGGGGTCGCGTTGATGAATACCACGCTGGAACTTGTTCTTGTGCTGCTGGCGAGCGCCGTCGGGGTGGTGTCCCTTGCCCGGAAGCTGCACCTGCCGCCCATGCTCGGCTACCTGCTGGTGGGCATCGCCACCGGCCCCTATGCCCTTGGCTGGATCCCGCAAAGCGAGGGCAACAGTCACCTGGCCGAGTTTGGCGTGGTCTTCCTGATGTTTTCGATTGGGCTTGAATTCAGCCTGCAAAGGCTGCTGGCGATGCGCCGCGTCGTCTTCGGCCTGGGTGTCGCGCAAGTGCTCTTGTCGTTGTCGGTGGTGGTGGTGGTTTGCGTCCTTGCCGGTGCCGGCTGGAAGACCGGTGTGGTGCTCGGCGGAATTTTCGCCATGTCCTCGACGGCGATCGTGGTCAGGTTGCTGGCCGAGCGCATGGAAATGGAGTCGGCGCACGGCCGCGAGATCGTCGGCGTGCTGCTGTTCCAGGACCTGGCGGTGGTGCCCCTGTTGATCGTCATTCCGGCGTTGTCGCAACCGCCGGAAGTGCTGGCGCAGCACCTCGCCTGGGCGACATTGAAGGCGGTGGTGGTGCTGGGCGTCTTGCTGTTTGTCGGGCAGCGCATCATGCGCACCTGGTTCAACACCATTGCGCGGCGGCGCTCGCGCGAACTGTTCATGCTCAACGTGTTGCTGATCACCCTGGGTCTCGCCTGGGTGACCGATCTTGCCGGCCTTTCGCTTGCGCTGGGGGCTTTTCTTGCCGGCATGCTTATCGCCGAGACCGAATACCGCCACCAGGTCGAGGAGGATATCAAGCCGTTCCGGGATGTATTGCTGGGGCTGTTTTTCATCACCATCGGCCTGTTGCTCGACCTGCGTGTGGTGGCCGGCAACCTGCCGCTGGTGCTGGCCCTGCTCACCGGGATCCTGTTGTGCAAGTTCCTGCTGGTTGCGGCCTTGTCACGACTGTTCGGCGGTTCACCGGGCACCGCGCTGCGCAGCGGGCTGGGCCTCGCCCAGGCCGGCGAGTTCGGCTTGGTCATCCTCGCTAACGCCGGCGGACTGTCGGTGGTGCCGGCGCACTGGATGCAGCCCATCCTCGCTGCCATGTTGCTGTCCATGCTGCTTGCGCCGCTGATCATCCAGTACAGCGATCCGCTGGTGCTGCGCCTCGCCCGTTCCGAATGGATGACGCGCTCGCTTGAGTTGCATCGTATTGCGGTGCAAAGCATCGCGGTCGAGGGACACGTGGTGATTTGCGGCTATGGCCGCACCGGCCAGAACCTTGCGCGCCTGCTCGAGCAGGAGGGCATCGCCTATGTCGCGCTCGACCTTGATCCGGAGCGCGTGGCCGAGGCCGCCGCCGCCGGCGATTCGGTGGTCTACGGCGACAGCGCGCGCAGCGAGACCCTGATGGCGGCCGGATTGGCCCGCGCCAGTGCCCTGGTCATTTCCTTTCACGACACCCCGGCGTCGTTGAAAATTCTCCACCACGCACATGAGATCAATCCCGGCCTGCCGGTGATTGTGCGCACGCGCGATGACGCCGACATGGACCAATTGCAAAAAGGCGGCGCCGCCGAGGTGGTGCCCGACACCTTTGAGTCCAGCCTGATGCTCGGTACCCACGCTCTGGTGATGATGGGTGTTCCGCTCAAGCGCGTGGTGCGCCGCATCCGCGACATCCGCAACAAGCGCTATGAATTGTTACGCGGGTTTTTCCACGGCGAAGGCGATGAGACTGATGGTTTGGACGAGTCTGGGCAGGCGCATCTGCATTCGGTGACTTTGTCGGCCTCAAGCCGTGCCGCCGGCCGCACCCTGGGCGAGATCGGGCTTGATGCGCTTGGGGTGCAGGTGAGCGCCGTGCGCCAGGGACGGGTTCGCCTCGCGTCGCCGCCACTCGCTACGCGACTTGAGCCGGGCAACGTGGTGGTGGTGCTTGGCACACCCGAACAGGTAGCCGCAGCTGAAATTCGCCTGCTCACCGGCTGACGTCCGTCTGTGGCGGTGGAAATGAAATAGCCCGCCGGAGCGGGCTTTGGGGTTCTATGCTTTTGCGCTTACAGGTTCTTGCACAACAGGTATTGGTTGGTGCCGGTTTCGGCGTAGGTCGTATCGGCGGTGCCGACCGCCGGATTGGGCGCCGTTTGCAGCATGCCGCGCAACTGGCCGGCGTTCGGGGCGCCGTCGTCCATTTGCGTGTCGATGGCAATGGCGATCTTGTCCGGCAGGTTGCTGGTGCAGACGATGTTCGAGGTAAAACCCATGCCGGTGGTTTGCACGCCGATCAGGCCGCCTGCGGCGTTGTTCGGTTGCTGGGTCGAGGTAA
>CAMAWC010000075.1 GCA_945861875.1 Bordetella parapertussis | reverse complement strand
ATTAAGTCCATAAATCGTCATTCCCGCGAAAGCGGGAATCCATTTTGACTCAATGAATCCACGCTTTAGGTCAAGGTGGATTCCCGCTCCCCGATTAAGGCATTCGAGGACAAGCTTCGCGGGAATGACGGACTTAATCAGAGCTTCCTTTACTCATTAGCGCCAGAAAATGCTCACTGTGGCTAGGGGCGATCAGGTGGAGCATCTCGTGCACCACCACGTACTCCAGCAGGTCCTTATGCCATGCGTGAATGACCGCTGCGCGCTTCTCTAGGCTGCTGCCGGTGCGGACGGTGAGCGTGATGCGACGATGGCTGAGTGTTACCAGGGGCTTCTCGTCCGCCTCCCGGACAGTGAGCAGATAGCGCCTTCCCCAGAGATAGTGGCTCTCTCGCTCGACATACTGGATCTGCCGGTTCATGTCGCCACCCTGGGTGCGGTGGCATTCGTCGACGAACACATAAAAACGCCCCTGCAGCGGCGGCGGCGGGCCGTTCAGGTCGGCCGGGTCGAACTTGTGTACCAGCGCGCACAATAGACGCGGGGTCGCGGCGCCGAGCTTTTGCACGAACTCCGCCCGCGAGGTGATGCGCGGCGAAGGCGAATCCGCGCCGATCACCCCGGCATTTTTCATAACCCCTCGATCTGCTTGTCCAGTTCGTCGCGGTCGGTAACAACCAGGATGCGTGCCTCGGGGTCATGCTCCAGCAGCCACTTTGCAATCAGCACCATCAGGATGCTCTTGCCGCTGCCTTGCGTGTGCCAGATGACGCCACCCTCGCGTTTGGCAATGCGCTCCTGCGCCGCCTTGAGGCCGAAGAACTGGTGCGGGCGAGGCACCTTTTTGTGACCGGCGTCGAACAGCACGCAGTTGCGCATCAGGTCGAGCAGCCGCGCCTTATTGCACAGTTGCGCCAGCGGCCGGTCGAGCAGCGCGCCCGCAGAGGGCGTGGCCGGCTCGCCCGGCGCCTCGTCCTTCCATTCCACGAAAACTGCTCCGGCGTGCCGGTGGTGCCGTAGCGCAGCCCCTGCGAGTCGCTGCCCGCCAACACCAGTTGCACCGTGCTGAAAAACCCCTTGTTGAATATCTCTTCCTGGTTGGTGATGAGCTGGCGCACGCCGTCGGCCACTTCCACCGAGCTGCGCTTCAACTCGATTGCGGCGATGGCAATGCCGTTCAGGTACAGCACAATATCCGGCCGCCGCTGGTAGCCGCCCTTGAGCGTCACTTCCTCGGCGAGGGCGAAGTCGTTGTTCGCAGGGTTCGCCCAGTCGATCAGATGCACCGTCTCGTGCGCCTGCCCGGCCGCAATCTGCACCGGCACGCCGTAGCGCAGCAATTGGTAGGTGCGCAGGTTGGCCTGGTAGAGCGTGATGCCCGTCGAATCGGCGGCGGTCTCGAGCTTTTGCAGCGCGGCGGCGATGTGAGCGTCCGAATAGCCGCGAGTCTTGAGATTGTCGCGCAGCAGCGCCGTCTCGATGGCGCGGTTATTGTGGCGCTTGCTCCATTCGTCGAGGTAGCGGTAGCCGAGGCAATCGGGCCGCGTCTTGTCGGTGAACAGCGCGATGACGCGGTTCTGCGTGCGACGCTTGGAGCGTGGCTGTTCAGGTATGGTCACATTTCCCAGAGCCGCGCCAGCGGCATCGCCAGGTTGCGCCTGTCGTCCAGCGAAAAGGCGTTGGCGCCCGCGTAGAGCAGCACGCCGCCCTGGTAATCGGCGCCGCACTGTTCGGCCAGCCGCCGCAGGCCCTGCCCGTCGGCGGGGGTTGCTGTGACCGCCGACTTCACCTCCACCCCCCAGGTCTGCCGGCCGCGCGTGATGACCAGGTCAACCTCCACCTGGTCCTTGTCGCGGTAATGCCAGAAGCGCAGGTCCGGATCGGTCCAGCCCGCCTGTGCCACGAGCTGCTGCACCACAAAGGATTCGAGCAAATGCCCGAAGCGGCTGCGCTGGGTGTTCCAGTCCGGCGCGGTGAGCCCGGTCAGCGTGGCTGCGAGCCCGCTGTCCAGCAGGTGCACCTTGGGTGTCTTGATCAGGCGGCTGGCCTGGTTGCGGTGCCAGGGCGGCAGACGGCGCACCAGATACAGTCGCTCGCACACCGCGAGGTAGTGCTCCACGGTTTCGCGACGCAGGTCGAGCTCGTTGCCCAGGCCCGACACGTTCAACAGTTCCGCCGTGCGCAGCGCCAGCATCTCCAGCAGGCGCCCCACTGCGGCGGTGTCGCGCACGCGCGCGACGTCCTGCACATCGCGTTCGAGCAACATGCGCAGGTATTCGCGGTGCCAACTGCGGGCGCGGGCGGGGGAGCGCGCCACCGCCTCCGGGAAGCCGCCCGCGACAATGCGTTCGGCCAGCCTCAGCGGTGCTGGCGCTGCGGCGGCAATCGCCGGCTTCAGACGCCCGCCCAACAGCGCTGCGAGAAAGCGGCCCGGAGCGCGCGCCTGCTCGGCCGCAGTGAGCGGATGCAGTTGCACGATTTCCATGCGCCCAGCCAGCGAATCGCCCAGCCCGGGCAGCAGCAGCAGGTTGGCCGATCCGGTGAGCACGAAGCGTCCGGGCCGCCGGTCGCGGTCCACCGCCAGCTTGAGCGCGCGCAACAGTCCGGGCACGCGCTGGATTTCGTCGAGTATCGCCCGCGGCGGCAGCGCAGCCACGAAGCCGGTCGGGTCGGACCGCGCGAAGGTCAGCGTGGCCTCGTCGTCGAAGGTGACATAGGCATAGCGCGGCGCGAGCGTGCGCGCCAGCGTGGTTTTGCCCGACTGGCGCGGCCCCAGCAGGCAGGCCACCGGCGTGTCGCGCAGCGCGGCCTTGAGGCTGGCCGCCAGCGGCCGGGGAAAGGGCTTCATGCAGGAGCGTCCATTTGCCGGTCAGGGTAGCGTCCATTTGTCTATTTCGCAACCGTCCAATTGCCGGTTGGCGCCGCGGCCATCCGGCCGTGGGCGACCCTGATTATCTTGAATCCGGTCTGCGGATATGTTGAAAGGGGCCATTTTTATTCAACCAGAACAGCCTTTTGGCGTCTTGAAGCGGGAAATTTATCTCGAAAACGGCATAAGGCTTTGTTGGGTACACCGCTTGCGGTCTTCCTCACCTTGGGTGAGCCCCGGTAAATCCTCTAATGCTTCTTCCGATAAGGAGAAGGAGCCGCAGCGTGGGCAATCGACAGTATGACCGTACTCGTGGTCGCTCAGCTGCCGGGGCGCACTAACATTCGCGCTTGTGTCACAGACTGGACAGGGTTGCGCTGCGTGCATTTCAGGACCTCGCAATCCAATAAAGTGAAGCATACGCGAAGAACGTGTGCGAAAAGCCGAGGCGGAGCAAGATGTCCACGCAGTTGCATGCGGCTAGGTTGCGTTTCATTTTTCGAATGCTTGGCGGATTGCCGTTTCATCCGGCAGAGCAGCCACATTCCAACGAACTAGCGCTACACCGGCAGAAGATAATGCCTTCGCCTTTTTTGCATCGGCCTCGGTGCGCGATGCCTTTTCGTGGGTTTTGTCATCAAGTTCTACGGCAGCAACGACAGTGGAGTCCTTGAGGCAGACGAGAAAATCGAGGCTCATGCGATTGATGCGGTTGTTCCACTGGTGAAAACTGAAGCCTTTTTTCACCCCAAGCACTCGAGAGAGTTGTACCTGTGCCAGCACAATGCATTCAGGCATGGCTGCGACGAGGCGATGGTAGAGTACTTGCTCTGGTTGCGTGAGCGGCCTTTTTGCATAGAACGGCCATGGTTCATCGCCGGTGCTGGAATTGCCGCGTTTCTTGAGAATCACGAAAACGATAGCGACGACTGCTATCAGAACAATTGCAACAAGTAATGTTCCCATTGCGCGACACCTCTCCCTGAAATTGACGCTTGCTGGCGCATTCTGCGCTGAGCACTGCTGGGACTCAAGCCACGACGCGGCTTAGACCGAAGGGTCTAGGGGCTGGTGTCAGATGGCGCAACGGGATGAATGGCTGGGAAGCCGCGCTGGGCGGGCATTTCCGGGTGGTGTGCCTTGGTGAGGGGGAAGAGTGGCTAACCCCATGGATTCCCGCTTGCGCGGAATGACGGGGCGGGGTACGGTGCATTACGGTGTACGACGAGATTGCCGCGTCGGCTTCGCCTCCTCGCAATGACGGGCCGGGGCGATAGGCTGACAACAAGCCCTGCGGGTGTGTTGTCAGCCTATTGCCCTGCTACAACCCGAGGTAAGCCTGCCTTACCCTTGGATCCTTGCCCAGTTCTTCCGTGCCACCGTGCATCGCCACGCGCCCGGTTTCGATGACGTAGGCGCGGTCTGCCAGGTCGAAGGCGGTGAAGACGTCTTGTTCGACGACAAGGATGGCGAGGCCTTTTTTGTTGATACCGGTTAGCGATTCGCTCAACAACTCAACCGCGCGCGGGGCGAGGCCCAGCGACAATTCGTCGATCATCAACAGTTGCGGACGCGACATGATGCCGCGGCCGATGGCGCACATTTGCTGCTCGCCGCCGGAGAGCGTGGTCGCGTCCTGACTTTCACGTTCCTTGAGGCGCGGGAAAATCGTGAACACCTCGTCGAGGTCTTGCGCTATTTCGGCGCGGCTGACGCGGCGGCTGTAGGCGCCGATGAGCAGGTTGTCGCGCACCGACATGCCACGGAACAGGCGGCGCCCCTCGGGCACGTGGGCGATACCGGCGCCAAGAACTCTATCCGGATCGGCGCCGGTGATCGCCGCGCCGCCAAAGCTGACGCTGCCGCCGGTGGCGCGAACCAGGCCGGAGATGGTGCGCAACAGTGTCGATTTGCCGGCGCCGTTGGAGCCGACGATGCAGGTGATTTCACCGGGCCGCACTTCCAAGTCTATGCCCCAGAGCACCTGTACGTCGCCGTAGCCGGCGGTGAGACCTTCAATCTTGAGCAGGGCTTCGGTCATGGCGCGGTCCCGGCCAGCTGTTTCTGGCGTTCGGCGAACTTGCTGCCAAGGTAGGCCTCGATCACCTTCGGGTCGTTGACCACGTCATGCGGGTCGCCCGAACTGATGAGTTCGCCGTGGTGCAGCACCAGGATGCGCTGCGACAGCGACAGCACCACCTTCATCAGGTGTTCGATGATGATGATGGTGACGCCGCGCGCCGCAATGGCGCGGATCAGCGCGAGCGCCTGGTCGATCTCGGAGGTGTTGAGGCCGGCGTTGACTTCGTCGAGCAGCAAGACCTTGGGTTTCATCGCGAGGCTCTTGGCCAGTTCCAGGCGTTTGCGCGAGGGCAGGGTGAGCGAGGCGGCGGGCCGCAGTACCTCGGCGCCCAGGCCGACGAACTCTAGGTGGGCCATCGCTTCATTCTCGGCTGTTGCGCGGTCGGCGGCGCCGCCGGCGAAGAGCGCACCGGCGACCACGTTCTCCAGCACCGTCATGGCCGGGAAGGGCTGCACGATCTGGAAGGTGCGGGCGATGCCGCGGCGCGCCGCCTGGAAGGGCCGCTGGCGAGTGATGTCGCTGCCGCGGAAAACCACAGTGCCGCTGCTAGCCGGGAACACGCCGGTCACCAGGTTGACCAGGGTGGTTTTGCCGGCGCCGTTGGGGCCGATGAGGCCGACGATCTCGCCTTCGGACAGGGTGAAGGACACGTCACGCACGGCCTGGATGCCGCCGAAGGCCTTGGACAGGCGCTCGACCTTGAGCAGGACTTCACCCGAGCCACGCGAGTCATTCATGCCGCGCCCTTTTTAAAACGCAGCCTTAGCAGGCCGCCGGGCAGGAAAAAGATCAGCAGCACGATCACCACGCCGAGCACCGCCTGATGGTAGTCGAGGAACTTCGCCCAGATGGTCTCTTCCATCAGCACGAACAGGGCCGAGCCGACGATGGGGCCGAACACCGTGCCCGGGCCGCCCAGCAGCACCATCACCGGCGCCTTGAGCGTGAGCAGGATGGAGAACGAATCGGTGGGCGAAATATAGGCCACCCACGAGGAGTAGGCCGCGCCGACTGCGCCGCAAAACACCGCCGAGAGCACGAAGGCGTAGATCTTGTAGCGCGTCACATCGATGCCCACCATGTCGGCGGCGTCCTCGTTCTGCTGGATGCAGCGCAGGCCGAAACCGAGCCTGCCGCGGTCGACAAGCAGCGTGGCGACAAATGCCATCAGCATGATCACCAGCATGGTGTAGAGGAAGACGCGGCCGATGAAGTCCGGGCCGCCGGCGAGGAATTTGACGTTGAGGCCCTCGCCGCCGCCGGTGAGGCTGGACCAGGAGGAGGCCAGTTGCGACAACACCTCGACGATGGCAATCGAGCCGATGGCAAAGTAATGGCCCTTCATGCGCAGGATGATCAGGCCGATGAGCGCCGAGAACAGCGCCACGATGAGCGCACCGCTCAGCCAGGCGAGCGGCAGCCAGGCGCCGGACATGCCGGCGTTTTGCAGCAGCGCGCCCGAATACGCGCCGAGGCCGACGAAGGCCGCCGTCGCAAAGGACGGATAGCCGGTGAAGCCGCCGATGAAGTTCCACGACAGCGCAATGGCGCCGTACATGGCAAGGAAGGTGGCGATCTTGACAATGTAGTTGGAGGCGACCCAGGGCGTGGCGGCGAGCGCCAGCACCCAGATGGCGAACAGGATGTAGGGCAGGCGCGCTTTCATTCGTAGCCCTTCTTGCCCATCAGCCCGGTGGGCCGCACCACCAGCAGGACCAGCATGATGACAAAGCCGATGAGGATGGCGTTTTGCGGCCCCCACCAGTGGCCGGCGAAACTTTCAATTATGCCCAGGGCCAGCCCGCCCACCAGTGCGCCGGGAACGGTGCCCAGGCCGCCGATGACGCAAATGACAAAGGCCTTGCCAAGGAACAGTCCGGTGACGCTGGTGGTGATGGGAAAGACCACCGACACCAGCGCGCCGCAGGCGCCGGCCATGAAGGCGCCAAGGCCGAAGGTGATGGCGTAGACCTTGTTGACCTTGATGCCCATCAGCGCCGCGGCATCGCGGTCCATGCGCACCGCGACAATGGCGCGGCCGGTGCGCGAGGTGCGCAGTATCAGGTACAACAGGCCGGTGAGCGCGAAGGCGAGCACCATCGCCGCCACGCGGTCAAGCGACATGATGACGCCGCCAATGTCGATGCGACCCATGTCCAGCACCACGCGCCGCGGCGTGGCGGTGAAGGCGAGGTTCATGGCGTTGTACAGGATCATGTCCAGGCCGAAGGTGAGCGTCAGCGTGGTGAGCACCGGTCGCATGATCACGCGGTTGATGACGCCGTACTGGATCATGTAGCCGAGAAGGAACAGCAGCGCTGCAACCGGCAGCATCATCACGAAGGGATTGATCTTCAGGTGCAGCCAGGCGAAAAACGCGATATAGCCGCCGAGGATGATGAAGGCGCCGTGCATCATGTTGATGACGTTGAGCACGCCCCAGACGAGCGAAAAACCGACCGCTATGCAGGCGTAGAGCGCGCCCAGCATCAGGCCGTTGGCGAGGACTTGACCGTAGATCATGGTTTTTTTTGCGGATGGATGGTGCGTGAATAGACGGTGTTGCGGCGAAAAACCCGCCCAGCCTGATGCAAACCTGCAAACCGCGGGGGGGGGCGGCGCGCTGCGCCGCCCCTGTTGGCAGTGGAAGTTACTTGACTGCTTGTAGCGTGCCCTGCTTGATGTTGTCCGGGAACAGGATGATCGGCTTGCCACCCTGCACCTGGATGATGGGCAGGCTGCGGCCGCCGTTCATGCCGTTGGGATTGAACTTGATCGGGCCGTAGAAGGTCACGATGTCGAGGGAGGCGAGTGCGTCACGCACCTTGGCTTTGTCCAGCGTGCCGGCCTTTTCGATGGCTTTTTGCAAGGCCACCAGCGCGGCTGCCGCGGCGGCGTGGACGTAGTCGGGGTCGGATTTCTCACGCGCCACGAACTCGTCGTAGAAGGCCTTGGTTGAACCCCACGGATCGTCGCTCTTGTTGTATTGCACACTGTGGTGCCACCAGCTGGCGCTGGTGACGCCTTCGGCGAGCGGACCGAGCGAGTCGATGTATTCCTTGTAGACCGGGCCGGTGATCATGGTGACGACCGGGGCCTTGACGTTGAGGTCGGCCATTTGCTTGCGCGCGAGGACCAGGTCCTTGCTGTAGCCGGTGACGTAAATCCAGTCCGGGTTGAGCGACTTGATCTTGGCGATGGGTGTGGCGAGGTCAAGCGCACCGACGGGGTAGTACTCCGTCGAGAGCACCTGCAGGCCCAATTTCTTGGCCGAAGCTTCCATGGTCGTGGCCATGGATTTGGGGAACACGTCCTCACGGCCGAGGATGGCGATTTTTTTCACGTTGGGCATCTGCTTGGTAACGACCGCGAGCAGGTTGTCTATGCTGCCGCCGTTGGCCGCCAGCGTGCCGAACATGTATTTGTAACCCTGGTCGAAAATCGACTCCGAGGAGGCGCTGGTGGCGAGGACCGGCACGCCGTAGCGCTCGGCCACGCCGGCCACAACCTTGGTGTGCCCGGAACCGAAGGGGGCGAGCAGGAAGTTGACCTTGTCGTCGACGATCAGCTTTTCGGCCAGCTGCTGCACGCGCTGCTCGTTGGTCTGGTAGTCGTACTGGATGATTTCGACGCGCATTTTCTTGCCGCCGACGCTGATGCCGCCCTGTGCGTTGACGCGCTTCAACCACATGTCGTAGGCGATCTGCTGCTTCTTGCCCTCGTCGGCGAGACCGCCGGTGAGCGCAAGCGGCGCGCCGATCTTGATAGTCTGGGCCTGGGCGGAACCGGTCACCAGCGTTGCGGCGAAAACCAGTGCCGCGGCGAAAGTTTCAAGTCCCTTGAAACGTTTTGAAGTGTTCATGGTTTCCTCCTTGGAAAGTAGTAATCATACTAACAATTCTCATTTGTGTGTGGCAAGAGATATGCCATTGCGCCGCCACCGTCATGCAGAGGGCAAAACACCGGTTGCCGGCACTGCCGCGGTGCGCAATGACCGCGTCAGGCACCATATTGAAGCCCCGCCAGCCCGCCGGGGCACCTATTCGACCGGCCAGGCCGGGTGGCAGAAACGATCCAGCCCGCTGCGCTGCATCAGGGCGGCGGCGCGCGCCTGCGCCTCGGCGAGGACGCGATCCTCGTCCAGGGTCTGCACCCGGCCATCACGCATCAGCACCGTTCCGTCGGCAATCACCGTGTGCGCCCCGCCCCTGGAACTGAAGGCCAGATTGCCCACCGGGTTGATCAGCGGCACCCAGTCGGGGGCGCTTGCATTGAAAAAGGCAATGTCGGCCTTCTTTCCCGCTTCGAGCGAACCGATGTCGGCTTCCAGTCCGAGTGCGCGGGCGCCGTTGATGGTGGCCATTTCGAGCGCCGACTCGGGTGAGGCGATGGTGGCGTCGAGCCGGAGCGACATGTTGCTGCCACAATACAAAAACAACTGTCTGGCAATGTCGGCGTGGTTGCCGGCCATCGCCGAACCTGAACCGAGGGCGACATTGACACCGAACGCGGCCAGTTCCGGGTAGCGGCCGTATTCGAGCGCGCCGGTGCCCTGGCGGTGCGAGGCCGAAGGGCAGCAGGCGACGCTCGCGCCGCTGTCGGCAAGGGAGCGCATGTCGGCGGGGCTGATCCAGCCCGCGTGCGAAACAATGGTGTGCGGGCCGAGCAGGCCGGCAGCGGCAAGGCGCGCGATTTCGGTACGGCCGTGTTCCCGGCGTGAAGCCACGGCGTCGTCGCGGGCGCAGCCGGCGCCAATGATGATACGGGCGCCGTGCCCGCGGGCCAGCGCCGCAGCGTCGCGCAGCAGCACGTCGCTGCAGGCGGCCAGCCAGGGCAGGGCAATCGCGCATTGCACGCGGTCGTGCGAGCGCGCCTGCAATGCAGCGGTGGCGTTCGCGATGGCGTCGGTGGTGGATTCGCGAGCAAAGCTTTCCGGAAATGCCCCAATGAAGGTGTCGTAGACATCCGCGCAGGAGCGCGATACCAGCGCGCGCAGGCCCGATTCGACCGCCGCAGCGCCCACTTCGGCGGTAAAGCGGCTGCCGCTATCGGCGAAACTGGTGGTTCCGGAATGGATCATTTCGAGCTGGCAGGCGCGGGCCGCGGCCAGCGCGTCTACGCCGTTGAGCGCGCCTTCACAGGCGAGGCTGCGCTCCAGCCGGTAGCGCGGCATGTCGCAGCCATCCCCGGCGCCGCGTCCCAACTGCAGCACGCTGGCCACGCTCGCATCGACGAGGCCGGGAAGGGCGACAAGGCCGCGGCCATCCATGGTTTTGTCGGCATTGAACGTCGCGTTCAGCCCGGCACTGGTGCCGACATAGCTTATGCGGTCATCGGTGATGGCGATGGCGCCGTGGCGGATCATGCGGCGCTCGTGGTCTACAGTGAGGACCCAGTCGATGTCGCGGATGAGAAGCGTGGCCATCGGGGATCTCAGCAGCACACCGGCCAGGCCGAGGCGCTGATTTTGTCCAGGCCGGAGCGCGCGGCGATGGCGATGCCGCGTGCCTGGCATTCGGCCAGGGTACGCTTCTCGTCGATGCTGAGGACCTTGCCGCCGGCCATCAGCACCCTGCCGTCGACCAGCACCGTGTCGGCGCCGCCGCGCGAACTGTGCACCAGGCAGGAAACCGGATTGAGCAAGGGCCGCCAGTCGCTGCGCCGCGTGTCAAACAGCGCAATGTCGGCTTTCTTGCCGACTTCGAGCGAGCCGATGCTCTCGTGCATGCCGACGGCGATTGCGCCGTTCATGGTAGCCATCTCGATCATTTTCTCCGGCGGGAACAAGTGGGCGTTGAGGCGCGAGGAACGCAACATGCCGGCGCCAAGGTTCATCACCCTCACCATGTCCATGAAGTTGCTCGACATCGCCGCATTGCCCCCGAGCGCAACGGTGATGCCCAGCGCCGCCATTTCAGGGAACCGGCCGAAGCTGGCGTCGCCAAGGGCGAGACGGTAGCTGGTGGAGGGCGTGTACGACACCTTGAAGCGATGCTTTTGCGCGAGGGCGATTTCTTCCGCGCTTGCCCAGCCCATCTGGATCATCACCATGTCCGGCCCAAGTACGCCAAGGCGGCCCAGGCGTTCGACGTCGGTATATCCGCTCGAGAGGCGCGAGGCGACGCTCTGGTCCTGCGACTCGCAACAGTGCGTGACAATGCCTACGCCGTGCTTGTCGGCTAGGCGCCGGATGCCGCGGCAAAGCTCGTCGGAACAGCCGGCCGGGATGCGGATGGAAAACCAGGCGCGCACGCGCCCGCCGTGGGCGCCCTGGTGCTCGATTACCGCCTGCTCGGCCCGCTCGAGCGCCTCGGCCGTGGATTCGCGAAACAGCGCCTGGCGGGGCAGCTTGCCGATGCGGGTGTTTTGCACGTCGAAAGCGGTGCGTGAAATGATCCCGCGCATGCCGGTCTCACCGACGGCGCGAGTCGTCTCGCCCGGGTAATAGCTGCTCGGGTCGAGAAAGCAGGTGGTGCCGCCCTTGATCAGTTCAAGCTGGCACAACTTGGCCGCCCAATAGGCGTCCTCCGCGCTCATCACCGATTCGTAGGCATACAGGCGCTCGAGCAGCAGCACCGGCATGTCACAGCCGTCGCCGAGCCCGCGTCCCAGGTGCTGCGTGTTGTGGACGTGGGTGTCGATGAAACCGGGCAGCACCAGCATGCCGCTTGCATCAATGACCTTGTCGGGGATGAAGCCGGCGGGCACCGCCGCCGTCTTGCCGACAAAGGCGATGAGGTCGTCCTCGATGGCGATGGCCCCGTCGGTGAGGATGCGCCGGCGCGCGTCGACGGTGACCATCCAGTCGGCGTTTTTGATCAGGGTTCGGCTCACGCGGCTATTCCTGCGAGAAGTAGCCGCCATGGTACTAAGAAACGGTGGGAGACGCGAAGTGCGGCTCGCGTCTTGCGGTAGTAGAATCTTCCGCCATGAATGCGCCGATCCCGATTGTCGACCGCAAAGTGGTGCGCGGCGCCTGCCCGCACGACTGCCCCGACACCTGCGCGCTCGCCGTGACGGTGGAAAACGGCATCGCCATCAAGGTCGAGGGCGGGGACATGCCCTTCACCGCCGGCACGCTTTGCACCAAGGTGGCGAAATACCTTGACCGCACCTATTCGCCCGACCGCGTGACGCACCCGATGCGGCGCGTCGGCGGCAAGGGTCCGGGGCGGGGCGGCTGGGAGCGCATCAGCTGGGACGAGGCCCTCGCCATCATCGTGGCACGGTTCAAGGCGGTCTGCGCCGAGGATCCGCAGGGCGTGCTGCCCCTCGATTACGCCGGCACCATGGGCCAGGTGCAATGGCATTCCATGGGCAGGCGCCTGTTCAGCCGCATGGGCGCCTCTTTGCTGGACCGCACCTTTTGCTCCTCCGCGGGGAAGGCCGGTTTCAAGATTTCACTCGGTGGTACGGTCGGCATGGATCCGGAGCGTTTTGAGGATTCCAGGCTGATTATCATCTGGGGTTCCAACCCCATCGTCTCCAACCTGCACTTGTGGACGCGCATCCAGGAAGCCAAGCGCCGCGGCGCCAAGCTCATCGCCATCGATCCGTATCGCAGCCTTAGCGCCGAGAAATGCCACCAGCATCTCGCGCCGCTGCCCGGCACCGATGGTGCGCTCGCCCTGGGCTTGATGCACGTCATCATCGGGGAGGGACTGCATGACCGCGACTATGTCGCCAGTCATACACTGGGTTTTGAGCCGTTGGGGGAACGGGTCAAGGCATTCACGCCGGACAGGGTTGCCGCCATCACCGGCCTTGCGGCGCAGGACATCATGGCCCTCGCGCGTGAATATGCCGCGACCAAGACCGCGGCCATCCGACTCAATTACGGGATGCAGCGGCACTCTGGCGGCGGCATGGCGGCGCGTAACATCGCCTGCCTGCCCGCGCTCACCGGGGCCTGGCGTGAGGCGGCTGGAGGCGTCACCATCGGCACCGGCGGTTTTTTTGGCATCAACGAGGCGGCGGTGCAGCGCCCCGATTTGCTCCAGTTGTCTGCGCAGCCCAAGCCGCGCACCATCAACATGAGCGCGGTGGGCAACGCGCTGCTCGCGGCCGACCCGCCGGTGCGCGCCACCTATGTTTACAACACGAACCCGGTTGCGGTCGCGCCCGATTCGAGCAAGGTCATCGCCGGGTTTTCGCGCGCCGACTTGTTCACGGTGGTGCATGACGTGTTCATCACCGACACCGCCGAGTACGCCGATATCTTTCTTCCGGCGACGACGCAACTCGAGCACTATGATGTGCACACCGCCTACGGCCATCTTTACGTCACCGCCAATAACCCGGCAATCGCGCCGGTGGGTGAATCGCTGCCCAACTCCGAGGTGTTCCGGCGCATCGCCGCGGGCATGGGCTATACCGAAGCGTGCTTCCGCGATTCGGATGAGGATATTTGCCGTCAGGCGCTCGATTCGAGGCATCCGCGCATGCAGGGCATAACGTGGGACAAGCTGAAAGAGGCGGGCTGGATGCGCTTGAACGTGCCGGTGATATTCGCGCCCTTTGCGCAAGGCAATTTCCCCACGCCCTCGGGCAAATGCGAGTTCTACAGCGAGACGGCAAAGCAGCAGGGCCTCGACCCGCTGCCGGCGTGGACGCCGCCGCGCGAATCGGTCGGTTCCAATCCGGAACTGGCGAAGCGCTTTCCGCTCGCGATGATCTCGCCGCCCAACCGTCATTTCCTTAATTCGACTTTTGCCAACCTGCCTTTCGCGCTGGCCGAGGCGAAAGAACCGATGCTAGACATGCATCCGGAGGACGCTTTTGAGCGCGATATCGTTGATGGCGCAATGTTGCGCATTCACAACGATCGCGGTTCCTTTCAGGCGCGCGCCCGCGTCAGCGACAAGGCGCGCCGTGGCGTGGTCATCGCCCTGTCGGTGTGGTGGAAAAAGCTCACACCCGACGGCAAGAACGCCAACGAGGTGACCTCGCAGGCCACCGCCGATATGGGCGGCGCGGCGACCTTTTATGACTGCCTGGTTGAGGTGGAAGCGGTCCCCTGAGCGGCCGCGGCCGCCCGGTGCGGGGCCTAAGGCCGCAGCGCCGGCAGATGTACGATGACCGGCGTTTGACAGCCGCAGTACAAGCACCTATTGTGACGTGCGTCGTACCAATGCAGCCAAAAAAACCAACACGGCTGCTGCCCGTCACCACAGGAGGAAACATGAGCACATTCAAACTTGGCATGCGTTTTCGCGCCGTCGCCGCGGCGTTCGCACTGGCGGCATTCAGCCTGCCCGCTGCGGCACAACAAGTCATCACACTTCATGGCGCGGTGCAATTCGCCGACGACCACGCCTTCAACCGGGCGCTGCTCAAGTTCGAGGAGCTGGTCAAAAAATATTACGGCAAGCCGATCAACTTCGTGCTCCATCGCAACAGCGAGCTGGGCCTGGAAAAGGATTACGTCGCCTACATGAACCAGGGCATTTCGGTGGACTACGCCATCGCCTCCCCGGCGCACATGTCGACCTTCTCCAAGGCGGCGCCGTTTATCGACGCGCCCTTCCTGTTCCGCGACCTCGCCCACTGGAACAAGGTGCTCGACCAGGACCTGCTCAAACCGATTGCCGAAGAGATCGCGCAAAAGGCCGACGTGATGCTGATCGGCTATGCCGGCGGCGGCACACGCAATATTTTTTCCAACAAACCGGCGAAGAATCTCGCCGAACTGAAGGGCCTCAAGGTGCGCGTGCAGGGTGCGCCGATCTGGAGCAAGACCTTTTCCGCCATCGGCATGTCGCCGACCGTGATCGCCTATAACGAGGTCTACAACGCCATTCAAAACAACGTGATCAACGCCGGCGAGAACGAGGCTGCAGGCGTGGAGGCGATGAAGTTCTACGAGGTTGGCAGCAATCTGCTCATGACGCAGCACGCCATCACCATCCGGCCGATCTGTTTTTCCGGCAAGACTTTCAAGAAACTGCCGGCTGACCTGCAGGCGGCGATCATCAAGGCCGGCAAGGAGGCGGGCACCTACGGCCGCCAGATCGAGTCGAGTGAGGACGAGGCCAAGCTCGTCGCGTTGGAAAAGGCCGGAAGGTTGAAGCGCGTTGCCTTCGCCGACCGCGCGCCGATGCAGAAAATCGTTGATCCGGTCATGGCCGCCTACGCCAAGGAAATCGGCGCCGACGCCATCCACGCCAAAATCCTCGCAGTCAAGTAGCACCTCTTGCAAGCGCCCCCTCCGGAGCAACCGGAGGGGGCGCTTTTTTGTTTGGGCCGGAAATGAAAAAGATACTAGATAACTACTGCAAGCTGCTGGGCTGGCTGCTGGTCGCCATGGTTGCCATCCTCATCATTCCGGTCACCTTGCAGATCATTTCGCGCTACACCGCGCTGATTCCCTCCTGGATCTGGACCGAGGAACTCAGCCGCTTCTTGTTCATCTGGATGATCATGATCGGGGCGATGATAGGCGTGCGTGAAGGTACCCACTTTGACGTCGATGTGTGGCCAGAGCTGCAGCCGCGCGCCGGTGCGCTGTTGCGCATCGTGTCCTCACTGTTTGTGCTGGTGTTCGCCCTGGTGTTCGTCTGGTGGGGCATTCAGTTCGTGCGCTTTGGCTGGTATCAGACATCCGAGCTGGCCGACCTGCCGATGAATTTCATATTCGTCGCCTGGCCGATAGCCGGGTTGACCTGGGTGCTGTTCCTCGGCGAGATTTTTGTCGTCAATTTCCGCATTCTCGCCAGCAAGGAAGGGGCAGCGCAATGACCCAGGCCGCACTGACGCCCGGCATGGCCGCAATCCTGCTGTTCGGCACTTTTTTTGTATTGCTGGTGGCGCGCGTGCCGGTCGCCTTTGCGCTCGGCCTCGCCTGCCTGCCATCGCTGATTTTTGAGCAGCGCCTGTCGCCCATGGTGTTGTTCAACGAGACCTTCAAGGCCTACAATTCCTTCATCCTGCTGTCGGTGCCGTTTTTCCTGCTCACTGCCAACCTGATGGGCATAGGCGGCATCACCAACCGGCTGGTCAAACTGTCGCGCACCATGGTGGGCAGCATGCCCGGCGCGCTGGCGCAGATCAACGTCGTGCTGTCGGTGTTTTTTGCCGGGATTTCCGGTTCGTCCACGGCCGATGCGGCGAGCCAGAGCAAGATATTCATCGACGCGCAGACCAAGGAAGGCTACGACCTGTCTTTCTCCATCGCCATTACCGCGGTGTCGGCGGTGCTCGCGGTGATCATCCCGCCTTCCATCCTGATGGTGGTGTGGGGCGGCGTGATCTCAACCTCCATCGGCGCCCTCTATCTTGCCGGTATCATTCCCGGCCTGCTCATCGCCGGCGCGCAGATGGCCACGGTGCACGTCTATGCGGTGCGGCGCAAATACCCGGTCTATCCGCGCGCCACGGCAAAGGAATTTTTTGT
>CAMAWC010000074.1 GCA_945861875.1 Bordetella parapertussis | reverse complement strand
AGCAGGATGCGCGGGTCATCCTGCGCGGCCTGCGCGCGGTGTCGGACTTTGAGTACGAATTCCAGATGGCCGGCATGAACCGCACGCTGATCCCGCACGTCGAGACGGTGTTCCTCACGCCTTCGGAACAGTACATGTTCATCTCCGCCACGATCGTGCGCGAAATCGCCACACTGGGCGGCGACGTCGGCCCCTTTGTGCCGCCCGCGGTGCAGGCGCGCATGATCGCCAAGGTCAAGCAGATGGGTGGCTAGCGAGGCACCGCGCAAGTACGGCGTCGTCATCCCCGCGAACGCGGGGATCCAGTGACTTTTGAATTAAACCTGACGACGCTGGATTCCCGCTCTGGTCCCCGGAGTGGGATGCGCGAAAATGACGAAGTCTTCCGTTCCTACTGCGGCGTGACGCGCACGCCCTCGCCGTTGCCCTGCAAATAGACTTGCTGGCCCACAAACAGGGCCGGGCCGAGCGGCTGTGTCACCGCCACCAGCACGCCCGAGGAGGTACGCACCATGATTTGCTGCGCCGGGATGGGCTGGTCGTGCTTTTTCTGCAATTCGTTGCCGGCCACCGCGCCGCCAATGGTGCCGGCCACCATCGCCACATCACGGCCGGTGCCACCGCCGATCAGGCTGCCAAGACCCAGGCCGACCAGGCCGCCGATGACCGCGCCCACCCCGGCGTGTTGGTCGCTGGCGATCTGCGTTGCCGTGATCTGCTCGATCACGCCGCGGCGGATTTCAACGACGTTGGGCTGCTGTGTCGCGCAGGCGGAAAGTACGAGGGCGAGCGCGGCCAGCATCAGCCGCGAGAAAACTTGGTTTGTCATGCTGTTCTCCTGTGTTGTTACTGAATGAAATGGAAATTTCACCACGTTATAAATTTCCGGCAGAGATGGCGATTACTTGTGCGCGAAATATACCGCAAATTTCTGTTTCGCCACCGCCTGGTGGTAGATACCCTTGAACTGGTCGCTCGCCGCGTCGTAGGTAAGCTCATAGGTCGAGCCGTTGTAGCCGCCGGCCTGCAACTCGAGGAACACGCGCAGCGTTGCGCCCTCGCGCGAGGACTGCGCTTTTGCAAACGGCAGCGGCCTGGGGTTGGCGTACATGGCATTGAGCTGGCCGTTGGCGCCAACGCCCTTGATGGTGATGGTATAGCCGCCGTCGGGCCGCACCCAGCTGCCCTTGAGTGTGTCAAAGCCGGCGCCTTGCGCCGCCGCGCCCGCCGGCGCCGGTCCCTGCGCGTTCGCGCCGCATATCCCGAATAGCGCCAAAAGCAGAACGCAGACAATGCGGAATTTATTCATTTCATTCTCTTTTGTAACAAACCCGGACCGATACGGCCAGGCACGATGGTGCGACTTAATAATCGCACTGTTTCGTGTTTCGATTATCCTTGTCCCATGAAAAGCATGTTTGGGTGGTGCGCGGAGTTGATATGGCGCTGATGATTGCGGACACGTGTGGCGGGAATTCACGAAGCCTCGCTTCGTGCCGGCGTACGCCTGCTGCGCCTGCCGGCGCTGCAGGGATTCGTCGGGTGGTGCGGCGTCGGATGGGTCGCCCTAGGCAGGACGCGGTACTGTTATGGCTTTAATGATTACCGACGAATGTATAAATTGCGACGTCTGCGAGCCGGAGTGCCCGAACGGTGCGATCACGCAGGGGCCGGAAATATACGTCATCTCCCCGGCGCTGTGCACCGAGTGCGTCGGCCACTTCGATACGCCGCAGTGCGTCGAGGTCTGCCCTGTCGATTGCATTCCGGTCAACCCGGAACATGTCGAATCGCGCGAAGCGCTGCAGCTCAAGTACGCCGGGCTGATTGGGAAAAAAAAGCCCGCGCCAGCCTAAATTTAAAACATTTAAATTCGAAAACCCGAGTCAGGCAAGGTTTTTAAGGCAATTTACGTGACAAAAAAGTCACTGCCAGCCGCGGTTTCGCGGCCTCCTATTTCTGGCAAGTCGGGCAATAAAAGGTCGAGCGCTGGCCCATGCGCTTGATGCGCACAGTGGTGGCGCAGGTGCGGCAGGGCTCACCGTCGCGGCCGTAGACAAAGTATTGCTGCTGGAAGTAACCCGATGTGCCGTCGGAGTGGACAAAGTCGCGCAGGCTGCTGCCGCCGGCCGCAAGCGCCTTGTGCAGCGTGTCGCGCACCGTGCCGACCAGGCGCTCGCAGCGCGCGAGGCTGACGCGTTCGGCGCGCGTCGCCGGGTTGATGCCGGCGTGATAGAGGCTTTCATTGGCGTAAATGTTGCCCACGCCCACCACCAGCTTGTGGTCCATCAACGCCAGCTTGATCGCGGCCTTGCGCCCGCGCAGAGCAGCATGCAAAAAGGCGCCGGTGAACGCACCTTCGAGCGGTTCAATACCGAGCCCGACGATCAGCGGATGCGCCATCACATCTTTGGTTTCCCACAGCACCGCGCCGAAACGGCGCGGGTCGTGCAGGCGTAACAACTGGTCGCCAAACTCAAGGTCAAAGTGGTCGTGCTTTTTCGCTGGCGTTCCGCGCGGCAGGATGCGCAGGCTGCCCGACATCCCGAGGTGCAGGATCAGCCACCCCCGGCGACTGGCGTCCTTGCCTTCGCGTACGCATTCGAGCAGCAGGTATTTGCCGCGGCGTGCAATGTCGCGCACCTTGCTGCCGGTGAGTGCGCGCTCGAGGCCGCGCGGCACCGGCCAGCGCATGCGCCGGTCGCGCACGATGACGCCGGTGACGGTCTGGCCGAGCAAATGCGGCGCGATGCCGCGGCGGGTGATTTCTACTTCGGGGAGTTCAGGCATGGGGGGATGACGCAGAGGTACTGCGGGTGCGTCATTGCAGCGACGAGATTGCTTCCCCTCCGGGGATTACCTTCGGGGCATCGCTTTGCGCTCGCAATGACGGTAGCTCATTCACGGTTCATTTTTTCGCCGGCGGGTAAATGGTCTTCCAGTCGTTTTTCATGTCCACCACGGTCCAGTTGTTGGCCTTGGCTGCGGTGAGCGCCGTATTCAGCTGGCCAATGGCGGACGGGTTGTCGTAAGCCCATTCGCGCGCGGCATCGGTGTGATGCACGATCCCGGCGAAGCGCGCGCCCTTGCCGGCGGTGGTCCATTCGAGCATTTGCTGGTCGCCGTCGGAGTTACCGAATGCGAAAATAGGGCGGCGGCCGATGTGCTGGTTAATACTTATCGGTTTGCCGCTTTTGTCGTCGATGAAGTTGATCTCGGGCAGGCGCATCAGCACCGGCTTGCCGTTGCGCGTTTCGTAGCTGGTCTTGGCGCTGCTCCCGACCACCTGCTCGGGCGGGATGCCATAGGTTTTTTCCGTCCACGGGCGCATGAACTCGATGCCGCCGCCGGAGACAATGAAGGTCTTGAAGCCATTGGCGCGCAGGTAGGCGAGCAGTTCCAGCATCGGTTGGTAGACCATTTCGGTGTAGGGCCGTTTGCTCACCGGGTGCCGCGCGGTGGCCATCCAGTCCCTGACGATTTGCTCGAATTCCTCGGTGCTCATGCCGGCGTGCGTGGCCATGACGATCTCGAGCATGGCTTTTTCGCCGCCGGCGAGCGCGGCCTTGACGTCGCCCTTCAACAGCGAGGCGAAGGGCTCCTTGTCCTTCCATTCCGGATGCTGCGGCGCCAGCGCCTTGACGCGGTCGAGCGCGAACAGGAACTGGAAATACATCGGCTGCTCGGCCCACAGCGTGCCGTCATTGTCGAAAGTGGCGATGCACTCGGCCGGCGGCACGAAGTCGGGCGAGCCTTTTTTGGTCACGCGCTCGACAAAGGCGACAATGGCCTTTTTCGAGGCGGTGTTGTTCCAGGACGGCAGCGGGCCGCCCTGCGCCTTCGCCGCGCCGGCAACACAGCAGAACACGCCGATAAGGGTGGCAAACGCGAAACGTTTGATAGTGGGCAGATTCATGCGCATTCTTTTGCTGAAAACGTTAAAAGGAGGGCAAAATTTCGGTGGTCGATGGCTGGAAAGCCGCGCCAGTTTTGGCTTTCCAGCCATTGAGGCCTGTCCTGCCGCGAAAGTTCCAACGCGTTAACCGAGCGGATTCAATGAGGCTTTACGCTAATCACGCCGTGCGTTATTATAACGCATGATCAAGTCGTTCAAGTGCCCCGATACTGAGGCTCTCTATCGACGGCGGCGTGTAAAACGATTCGCGAATATCGAATCCGTTGCCCGCCGAAAACTGCGGCAGTTGGAAATCGCGGCGCGATTGGGTGATTTGCGGGTCCCGCCGGGCAACCGGCTGGAGGCGCTAAAAGGCGATCGCTCCGGACAGCACAGCATCCGGATCAACGATCAGTGGCGTGTGTGCTTCCACTGGAAGGATGCTGGAGTCGAAAATGTCGAGATTGTGGACTATCACTGAAACAGAAAGAATGGAGCATGAGCATGCGCAAACTGCCACCTGTATTGCCCGGCGAAATTCTGCTGGAGGAATTTTTGAAGCCAATGGGCATCAGTCAGTACCGTCTGGCAAAGGAGATCGGCGTGCCGGCGCAGCGCATCGGTGAGATTGTTAACGGCAATCGTTCAATCTCCGCCGATACTGATCTTCGGCTGTGCCGGTTTTTGGGTTTGTCAAACGGCTATTGGCTACGGGCGCAGGCCGCTCATGACACCGAAGTCGCGCAGGACGTGCTTGCCAAAACGCTGGCGAAAATACAACCTTGGAGTGACCTGCGCTATCGTTCGGCAGCCCGGACCTGAGCGAATAGCGAATAGCGAATAGTTACTGCTTTGCTTCCAGGCCGGTCACCAGTTTTTTCAGGTTCTCGTCGTTGGGCAGCACTTCGGCGGCTTTTTTGGCATAGAGCAGCGTGTCCCTGGCGTTGCCGGCTTCGCGATTGATCGAAATAAGCGCGCTGAGTATTTCCATGTTGTAGGGATGGCGTGCGTCGGCCGCGCGCAGAATGGCCAGCGCCTCGTCGCGTTTCCCGGCCGAGTTCAGTCCCACCGCCTCGACGTAGGCATAGCGCGCGTTGTCGGGGGCGAGCTTTGCAGCGAGGGACAATTCCTTTTGCGCCGCTGCCTTGTCACCCTTGCGCACCAGCAGCAAGCCAAGCGCATGGTGCAGTTCAGCCGCGCGCGGCAGCAGCACAAGGCCGCGGCGCAGGATTTTTTCGCCCTCAAGCTCGGGCGTGCCCTGGGGCGCGACCTGGCGCAAGGCGTCGGCGAGGTTGACGTAGGCGCCCGTATAGCGCGCATCGAGCGCAATGGCGCGCCGGTAGGACTCGATCGCCTCCTGGCCGCGGCCCTGGCGCAGCAGCAGGTTGCCCAGGTTGACGTTGGCCGACGGCCAGTCGAGGTCTTGCTGCAGTGATTCGACGTATTCCTTGAGTGCGCGTGCGCGCGCCTCGCGCTGCGTAGCAGGAAGCTGGTCATCGGGTTCCGTGGCAATAAGCCTTGCCGCTTCGACGCGTACACCGCGCACCGGATCGGAGAGCAGCGGCGCGGCGGCCTGCACGCGGGCGGCCGCGTCAAAGCCC
The DNA here is from genome assembly GCA_945861875.1 of Bordetella parapertussis. Lineage (GTDB taxonomy): Bacteria > Pseudomonadota > Gammaproteobacteria > Burkholderiales > SG8-39 > CAITSH01. The sequence continues at coordinate 10,898 of CAMAWC010000074.1, read as the reverse complement.
TCGAGCATGCCCAGGGCGGCGATACGCACCGAGGGCTCGGGGTTGCGCAGCAGTTTTTGCGCCGCCGGCAGCATGTCGGCGCGCATATACGGTGTGGCGAGCGTGGCGGCGGTGGCGCGCACCACCCCTGGCAGCGCGCCGTCCTCGGCGACAGCCAGCAGCGAGGGCAAAGATCTTGCGCCACGCGTAGTCGCCTGGTGCAGCGTGGAGCCGTATTCCGGGCGGGCACGCCAGGTTTTCCCATAGTGCTTGTCCATCGCCGCCGCCGCCCATTCGGGTTTTCGGTCGGTGTGGCATTGGGTGCAGGCGTTGGGACTGCCCAGGGTTTCGGACAAATCCGGCCGCGGCACGCGCAGGCTGTGGTCGCGCCGCGCATCGATGACCATGTAGTTTTGCGCCGGCATGTGGCATTCGACGCATTGCGCACCCTTGCCCCCCGCCTTGTGGGCGTGGTGTTTTTCAGTGTCGAACACCGTGGCGTTGTGGCAGCGCGAACACAGCGCGTTGCCCTCGGCGCGCAGTTTTTGCGTGTGCGGTTCGTGGCAGTCCATGCAGGTCACGCCGCGCTGGGCCATCCTGCTTTGCAGGAAGGAGCCCCAGGTGTAGACCTCGTCGCGCTGCTGGCCGTCGGCGTGGTAGTTGGGCGCGGTGAGCATGGCGAGGCGGTGTGAATCCTCCAGCGGCGCGCCCGCTGTCACCGCCTCAGCAACGGTTGAGCGGCGCGCATGGCAGGCGGCGCAGGTGTTCATCGCCGCGGCGTCGGCCGGCTTGTCGCGTTGCGCATACCTGGCATCGGCAGTCGGGAACTTCCATGCTTCGGCCCAGCGCGAATCTAGCTTGACGAGGCCCTTGTCGGCGTCCTTGGCGTAGGGCGCTTTTGCCTGCTTCGCCCATTCGAGGTGGCGCGAGGCGGGGCCGTGGCAGCTTTCGCAGGCGACGTTGATGTCGCTAAAGGTGGTCTTGTAGGTCTTGCTCGCCGCGTCGTAGCCTTTTTTCAGGTTGGTCGAGTGGCAGGCGGCGCATTGCAGGTTCCAGTTCTGGTACAGCCCGGTCCAGTGCAGCTGGTCCTGCGGGTCGATTTTCTCATTCGGTGAGAGAGAGAACCAGCGTTGGCCGCCCGCGGCCTTGGGCCGTGAATCCCAGGCGATGGACAAGGCCTGCCTGCGCCCGCCGGGGAATTCGACCAGGTATTGCTGCAGCGGCTTGACGCCGAAGGTGTGCTTGATTTCAAACTCGGCGAGTTTGCCCTCGGCGCCGTCGGTGCGCACCATGAACTTGCCGTCACGCTTGAAGAAGGTCGATTCGACGCCAAAGTGCCTGAACCTGGCATTGCCAAAGTCACCCAGCACCGTGGTGGCGGTGGCTTCCTTCATCGCCAAGTCGTGATCTGAGCCGGTCCAGGCCTGGAATTGCTTTTCGTGGCATTGCTTGCAGCTCGCGGCACCGCTGTAGTCGGCCGGCGGCTGTGTGGCCGCGGATTTGGCGACCGCAGGGATGGTCGGCGGCGTGTGCGGCGCAAGTTGCAGGTAAAGGCCGCTTGCGATGGCGGCAAGGGCGACTATGCCTGCGGCAATCCATGGGCCGCGGCGCGGGTGCGCACCACTTGGGGCGGGGGGCGGTGCGGCGGGCGGGGTCGCAGGCCTGATGCCGCCAGGCTGCTTTTTCTTCTTGCTCATGGGGCTCGTGTTTGTGTGCGGCTGAGGCTGGCGCGAACGTTTAAGTCAGGCCGCTGTCGTAACAACGGGGAGAGGAGCCGGATTTGTCGTTGAAATTATATAACGCCGGCTTGCCGGTTGCCCCCTACGCCCGGCGCTTCGGGCCCGCCGGTGAAACGTAAGTCCACGCCATATAGACCGATTCCAGCCCTGTTTCCCTCAGCCTGCTAAACTGCCTGTTCCCGGAGAAAATCATTCGAGCATTCATGCATTCTTTCGTTCCCGTTTCCTCCTTGCCTGCCGCGGATCGCTGCGGTTGGCGTCGCCTGGTTTTTGCGGTCGGCTGCGCCGTGGCCATCGCCTGCGCGCAAACGCCGTTCAAGTCCGCGCATGCCGCGGACCCGGAAGAGGACGACGAGGACGAGCAAAGCATGAGCGAAACGGGGCAGGCGCCGGTTACCGCCGCCGCGCCGCCGCCGGCTGCACTGCCCGAAATGGAGCTCTCCGGCGCCATGCTCTACGAGTTCCTGCTCGGCGAAGTGGCCTTGCAACGGGGCAATGTCGGTCTGGCCGCGCAAGCCTATGTCGACCTGGCGAAAAAGACCCGCGACCCGCGCGTCGCCAAGCGCGCCACTGAAATCGCGCTGTATGCGCGCATGACCGGCATTGCCACCGAATCGGCGCGCATCTGGCTCGATGCCGATCCGCAATCGGCGCAGGCATTGCAGACGCTCACCGGCCTGCTGGTGAGCACCAACCGCCTGGACGAGGCGCAGCCCTTCCTCAAAAAACTGCTGGTCGCCGGCGGACGCAGTCCGGCCGACGGTTTTTTGCAGCTCAATCGCCTGCTCGGGACCAATTCGGACAAGGCGGCGACGCTGCGCACCATACAAGGCCTTGCCAGCGATTACCCGAGCCTGCCAGAGGCGAAGTTTGCCGTTGCACAGGCGGCGGAGGCGGCCGGTGACAAGGACCTCGCACTGGCGCAAATCCGCGCGGCCTCGGCATCGCGGCCGGACTGGGAACTGGCCGCGCTGTTCGAGGCGCAGCTGTTGCAACAGACTTCGGTGGCCGCGGCGCGCGAGCGCCTTGCCGCCTACCTGAAGCTCAATCCCAAGGCACGCGAGGCGCGCATCAGCTATGCGCGCGCGCTGGTCGCCGAACAAAAGCTGCCCGAGGCGCGCGCCGAGTTCCAGCTGCTCTTGAAGGAATTTCCGGACAACACCGATGTGGTCTACGCGGTCGGCCTGCTCGCCTTCCAGGCGCAGGATTACACCGCCGCGCGCCAGAGCCTTGAGCGCCTGTTGACGATGAATTTTCGCGATCGCAACACGCTGCGCCTGTACCTCGGCCAGATCGCCGAAGAGGAGAAAAAATATCCCGACGCGCTGCGCTGGTACGGCGAGGTGACGCGCGGCGACCAGTATCTCAACGCCCAGGTGCGCTATGCCCAGGTGCTCAACAAGCAGGGCAACATGGAGGCGGCGCGTGCCCACCTGCGCCAGGTCGCCGCCACCACCCCCGAACAACGCGGGCAGCTGATCCTCGCCGAAGCTTCATTGCTGCGCGATGCCAAGCGCGAGCGCGAGGCCTTCGACCTTATCGCCGGCGCCCTGGGCGAGCAGCCGGAGAATCCGGACATGCTCTATGACTACGCCATGCTGGCCGAGAAAATCGACCGCGTCGACACCATGGAATCGTCGCTGCGCAAGCTGATCGTGCTGCGTCCGGACCACGCCCACGCTTACAATGCCCTCGGCTATTCGCTCGCCGACCGCAACATGCGCCTGCCCGAGGCGAAGCAACTGATCGAAAAAGGCCTGTCGCTCGCGCCCAACGACGCCTTCATCATTGACAGCATGGGCTGGGTGTTTTATCGCATGGGCGACAACAAGACCGCGATCGAATACCTGCGCCGCGCCTTTGCCATGCGGCCCGATGCCGATATTGCCGCGCATCTTGGTGAAGTGCTGTGGGTGAATGGTGATCGCACCGAGGCGGAGAAAATCTGGGCCGACGCGATGAAGCAACACCCGGGTAACGAGACCATAGCCGGCACCATCAAGCGCCTCAAGCCCTGAGTCGCCATGCGTTTTGCGCTGTTGCTGCTTGCTGGGTTCCTGGCCGCCTGCGCACAAATGCCCGGGCAGCCGGTGGCGCTCGAGGCGCAGGGCGATTTCGAAATGGCGGGCCGGGTGGCGATCAAGCATGCCGGCGAGGGCGCGAGCGGTGCCATCACCTGGCGGCACAGTCGCGATGCCGACGATTTGTTCCTCACCTCCCCCATAGGCCAGGGCATTGCGCGTATCACGCGCATCGGCGATCAGGTGCGCCTCACCACGGTTGACGGCAAGTCTTTCGAGGCGACCGATGCCGAGGCGCTTACCGAGCAGGTACTGGGTTGGCGCCTGCCCTTGAAGGGACTGCCCGACTGGGTGCAGGCGCGGCCGGTGGCCGGCGGGGATGCGGAAATCACCCGCGATGCGGCCGGTCAGCCGGCTGAGATTCGCCAGTCGGGCTGGCGCATCGAGTACCTTGCGTGGCGCGACGCGCTGCCTTCGCGCCTGACTTTTTTTCGCGACAATCTTGAGATCAAGCTGGTTGTCGACCGCTGGATTTTGCCGCCATGAGCGATTCTCCAGCCAACGACTGGGCACGCAGCTGGCCGGCGCCGGCCAAGCTCAATTTGTTTTTGCACGTGGTCGGGCGGCGCGCCGACGGCTACCACCTGCTGCAATCGGCGTTTCGCCTTATCGATCTCGCCGACAGCCTGCGCTTTGCGCCGCGTGATGACGGCCGCATTGCGCTGGCGAGCCTGCTCGAGGGTGTGCCCGAAGAGCGCGACCTGTGCGTGCGCGCCGCGCGCCTGTTGCATGCGGCGGCGGCCGGGCGCGGCCTGGCTGCCCGCGGGGTAAGCCGAGGGGTAAGCCGAGGGGTAACCCGAGGGGTAACCCGAGGGGTAACAATCAGCCTGGAAAAACGCATCCCCATGGGCGGCGGGCTGGGTGGCGGCAGTTCCGATGCGGCCACCGTGCTGCTGGCGCTTAACCGGCTGTGGCAGACCGGATTCAGCCGGCCGGAACTACAGGCGCTGGGGTTGCAGTTGGGTGCGGACGTGCCGTTCTTTTTGTCCGGCGGCAACGCCTTTGCCGAAGGCGTAGGGGAAGTGCTCACTCCGCTTGACCTGCCCCCGGCTTGGTATCTCATCCTGGTGCCGGCGGTGCAGGTGCCGACGGCCGCGGTTTTCGCCGCCCCGGAATTGACACGAAATACAAAAAGCGTCAAAATATCAAGCTTTTCCGGCGGCTCGTCTGGGTTTTCGTCTGGCTCCGATGGCGGCAAATTGGGGGTCGATTTCGGCCACAACGATTTGCAGCCTGTGGTCTGTGCCAGATACCCTGAAGTGGCGCGCTGCCTGGATTGGATGGCCGCATATGGCAAGGCGCGCATGAGCGGTTCGGGTGCCTGTGTATTTGCGCAATTCGACCAGCGCGGAGAAGCCGACGCGGTACTCGCGAAGCTTCCCGAGGGCATGCGCGGCATGGTGGTTGCGGGACTGGCGCGGCATCCGCTCGATGGCGGTTAGTTGCGGCAGGGGAATGGTTGTACGGTTATACGTTTGGGGAGTCGCCAAGCTGGTTAAGGCACCGGATTTTGATTCCGGCATGCGAAGGTTCGAATCCTTCCTCCCCAGCCAATTTTTGCAGTAATCAAGCGACAGGGAGCAGCGGGCCGCCAGGCGCACAGCGTGTGGCGGACCGGCGAGGCAATGGCCTACGACAGCCTGATGGTTTTCACGGGGAACGCCAACCCCAAGCTCGCCCAGGAGGTGGTGAAACGCCTCAATATTCCGCTCGGGCAGGCTTCGGTTGGCAAGTTTTCCGACGGCGAGGTTATGGTCGAGCTGAACGAGAACGTGCGCGGGCACGATTGCTTCGTCCTGCAGCCGACCTGCGCGCCGACCAATGACAACCTGATGGAAGTGCTGGTCATGGTCGATGCGCTGCGGCGCGCCTCGGCCGGACGCATCACCGCGGCGATCCCGTATTTTGGTTACGCGCGGCAGGACCGGCGGCCGCGCTCGGCGCGGGTGGCGATCAGCGCCAAGGTGGTGGCCAACATGATCCAGGCGGTCGGTGTCGACCGCGTGCTCACCATGGATTTGCACGCCGACCAGATCCAGGGATTTTTTGACGTGCCGGTGGACAATATTTACGCCACGCCGATATTGCTTGGCGACGTGTGGAAGCACAATTACGAGAACCTGATCGTGGTGTCGCCCGATGTGGGCGGTGTGGTGCGGGCGCGTGCCATGGCCAAACGCCTCGAATCGGACCTGGCGATCATCGACAAACGGCGGCCAAAGGCCAACGTATCGGAAGTGATGAACATCATCGGTGACGTCGAAGGGCGCACCTGCGTCATCATGGACGACATGGTGGATACTGCGGGCACGCTGACCAAGGCGGCCGAGGCGTTAAAGGAGAACGGCGCGATTCGCGTGCTGGCCTACTGTACGCACCCGGTGCTCTCGGGCGGCGCCGTGGCGCGCATCGAGGACTCGGCGCTGGACGAGCTGGTGGTGACCAACAGCATACCGCTCAGCGCCGAAGCGGCGGCGAGCAAGAAAATACGCGTGTTGTCGGTGGCGGGGCTGCTGGCGGAAACAATTTTGCGAATCAGCAACGAAGACTCGGTGTCCTCGTTGTTCATGGAGTGAGGCAAAAGCGGTAAAATTTTTCAGTTTTTTAACGGTGGTGCCTGGTCGCGGGCCAGCCAAATTCAGGAGCAATACCATGCAAATCGAAGTCATCGCGCGCAAGCGCACAGCGCAAGGAACGGGTGCGAGCCGCCGTCTGCGCACCTCGGGTTTTGTCCCCGCGGTGCTGTACGGCGGCAAGGACGAGGCCATCGCCATCGAAGTCGAGCACGAGAAGGTCTGGCACCAGCTGCGCAAGGAGGCGTTCCACGCCTCCATCCTCAGCCTCGACCTTGAGGGCAAGAAGCAGCAGGTCCTGCTGCGCGCCGTCAACATGCACCCCTTCCGGGCGCAGGTGCAACACCTGGATTTCCAACGTGTTGTCGCCGACCAGAAGATCCACATGAAGGTGCCGCTGCACTTTACCGGCGTCGAAGAGTCGCCCGCCGTGAAGCTGTCCTCGGCGATGGTCAGCCATGTGATGAACGAGATCGACGTCCGCTGCCTGCCCGCAGACCTGCCCGAGTTCATCGCCGTTGACCTGTCGCAGATCACCGTCGGCCACTCCATCCACGTGCGCGACCTCGCGATGCCCAAGGGCGTCGAGGTGATGCTCAAGGGCAAGGAAAATCCGGCGGTTGTTACGGCGCAGATTCCGCGGGTCGTCGAGGAAGTTGTCGACGCCGCAGCGCCCACCGCTGCCGATGTGCCTGCCTCCAAGCAGGCCGAGCCGGCCAAGGGCGACGATGCGAAAAAAGACGACAAGAAGGGCGACAAGAAGAGCGACAAGAAGTAATCACCTTCCCCTGTCTCGGCAAAAAGGGCGGGCTTTCCGCCCTTTTTGCTGTGTATCCTTCCCCACATCATGGCAAATCCCATCAGGCTTATCGTCGGTCTCGGCAATCCGGGGACCGAGCACGAGCGCGACCGCCACAATGCCGGTTTCTGGCTGGTCGATCGCATCGCCGGCCTGCGCCGTGTCGATTTGAAAAAGGAAGGCAAGTTCCAGGCGCGGGTGGCGCGCTTTGCCACCGCAGATGGCGACGCCTGGCTGCTGCAACCACAGACTTACATGAATTTGTCCGGTGCCGCGGTGAGCGCACTGGCCGGCTTTTACAAGATCACGCACGACCAGGTGCTGGTCGTGCACGACGACCTGGACCTGCCCGCGGGCGGCGTGAAACTCAAGTTGGGCGGCGGCCATGGCGGGCACAACGGTTTGCGCGATATTGCCGCGCGCCTTGCCACCACCGATTTCTGGCGCCTGCGCATCGGCATCGGCCATCCGCGCGACAGTGCGCGCTCCGAGCAGGACGTGGCTGATTTTGTGTTGCAGTCGCCGCGCAAGGAAGAACAGGCACTGATTGACGATGTCATCGACCGCAGCCTGGCGTTGCTTGACCTGATGCTTGCGGGGCAGATGGAGCAGGCCATGCACAAGCTGCACAGCAAACCGAAGCAGGTCAAGGACAGTAAAGAGTGAAAGGTGAAAAGTGAAGGGTGAAGAACATTCCACCCTGATTCGAAAAGCACCAGCCACTATTCCCCATTCATTCTTTTCCATTCACTTTTCACCTTTCACTATTCACTTATAAACGACCATGTCACTCAAATGCGGAATCGTCGGCCTGCCCAACGTCGGCAAATCTACCTTGTTCAACGCCCTGACCAAGGCTGGCATCGCGGCGGAGAATTATCCGTTTTGCACCATCGAGCCCAACGTCGGCATTGTCGAAGTGCCCGATGCGCGCATTGCGCAGCTTGCTGCGCTGGTCAAGCCGGAAAGAACCCTGCCGGCGGTCGTGGAATTTGTCGACATTGCCGGACTGGTGGCGGGGGCCTCCAAGGGCGAGGGCCTCGGCAACAAGTTTCTCGCCAATATCCGTGAGACCGATGCCATTGCCCATGTCGTGCGCTGTTTCGAAGATCCCAATGTGGTGCATGTCGCCGGCAAGGTTGACCCGATTTCCGACATCGAGACCATCAATACCGAGCTGGCGCTGGCCGATCTTGCCATGGTCGAAAAGCAACTCGCCAAGAATATCAAGCTGGCGAAAAGCGGCACCGACAAGGAGGCAGTGCGCCAGGTTGCGCTGCTGCAAAAGCTGGTGGCGGTGCTCGACCAGGCCAAGCCGGTGCGCAGCCTTGAGTTTTCCGAGGACGAGCTGGCGCTGGTCAAGCCGATGTTCCTCCTGACCATGAAGCCCACCATGTATGTCGCCAACGTCAGTGAACATGGTTTTGCCGACAACCCGCTCCTGCAGCAGGTCGAGGACTATGCGAAAAAGGAGGGTGCCCCCGTGGTGGCGATCAGCGCCGCTATCGAGTCGCAGATTTCCGACTTGTCCGACGAGGACAAGACCATGTTCCTCGAGGACATGGGCATGACCGAGCCGGGCCTCAACCGCGTCATCCGCGTAGGCTATAAGCTGCTCGGCCTGCAGACTTATTTCACCGCCGGCGTAAAGGAAGTGCGCGCCTGGACCATACACGCGGGCGACACCGCACCGCAGGCGGCCGGGGTCATTCACACCGATTTCGAGCACGGATTCATCCGCGCGGAAGTGATTGCATTTGACGATTTCATCGCCGGCAAGGGCGAGCACGGCGCCAAGGAGGCGGGCAAGATGAAGCGCGAGGGCAAGGAGTACGTCGTCAAGGACGGCGACGTGATGCATTTTCTGTTCAACGTCTAATCCAATCACCTCATTTCATGGCGCCTCAAGAGGTATCATATGTAGACTTAACTATCTATAAATACTACATTATTGTGTTTGTTGGATGTCGCAGAATGTTTTGGCATCTCACGAAAAACCGGGTATATTACCGGGTATGGGCTTGAAACCGGGCGCTTAAAAACCGGGTATGAAGGCCGATCCGGAGAATGCCATGCTTACCGATACCCGATGCCGTACCGCTAAGCCCACGGACAAGCCTTACAAGCTGTCAGATGGCAAGGGCCTGTACCTTGAGGTCAAACCGAACGGAACACGTGCCTGGCGCTATCGCTTTGAGGTCCGGACCGAAGGCCAAATCAAGGAGGGGGTGTTCGCGATCGGCGACTATGTCATCCCCCCGACGGCCGAAAGCTCTGAGGATGCGAAGAGCCGCCGTGCTGGGCGGAACTTCACCCTTGCCGAAGCGCGTGAGGAGCGCGCCAAGGCACGGGCGCTGGTCAAGCAGGGGATCAACCCCGTCCACGATCGCCAACTAAAACGCATTAAGCAGGGTCAGGAGAACGCGATCACGTTCAAGGCCGTTGCCTTGGAGTGGCTCGCCTTGAAGGACTGGGAGCAGATCACCAAGGACAGACGGTTGAATATGCTTGAGCGCGTGGTGTTGCCCAAAATAGGGGCGCTCCCCGTCAGGCAGGTGACACCGGCCCACGTGCTCGAGATATTGAATACGGCCGCCAAAGATAACGGGCTGACCGTGGCGGCAGAGGCCAAGCGCACCATGTCCGGCGTGTTCGAACTCGCCGTTTCTACGCTACGCGCCGAATCCGATCCCGTCTATCCGGTAAGGAAGGCGCTGCCAGCGAACAAGACCCAGCACAAACGGCCGCTCTCAACTGCGGAGATCGGTCAACTGCTGCGCGATCTGGATGGGCACGGCGGCAATTTCCAGACCGTGAGCGCATTCCGTCTGATGTGGCTGACCCTGGCGCGGCCCAGCGAGGTCGTCGAGGCGCAATGGTCGGAGTTCGATCTTGACGCTGCAACCTGGCGCATCCCCGCCGAACGAATGAAAGTCCGCAAGGCCCATGTGACCCCTCTGCCGAAGCAGGCGGTGGAACTGTTGCGCGGCATGCATACGATTACAGGTCATAGGGTTCATGTATTCCCGCACCGGGACGAGAGGTCGAAGCCAATGGTGGCGGGCTCATTTCGTCAGATGCTGCACGTGCTTGGATGGTCTGGAAAATACAGCCCACACGCAACCCGAACGACAGGAAGCACTAGGCTAAACGAAATGGGCTACGCCCCCGATTGGATAGAGCGTCAACTGGCACACGCAGAGCAAAACGCAGTGCGTCGCACCTACAACCATGCCGAGTACTTAGAACAACGCAAGGAAATGATGCAGCGCTGGGCCGATATGCTCGATGCTTGGAAAAGCGGCGCGGAAGTTGTGCCGCTTAGATTGCTTGCGGCGTAATGGACAAGAAATATTACACGCTTGAGCAGGCGGGTGGCCTGTTGGGTTGCCAGGCTTCGGATGTGCTTCATCTCGGAGCGAACGAGCAACTTCCCATACATGTTCTCGCTGCCGACTGGCCTGTGAATGTACATATCAGGTACGGCACTGAGGAGTCCAATCCTTATTCATCTGTACCATCGAACGAATGGCTGCCTTCGATCGAGTGGCTGCCTTCGATCGAGTGGCCGCAGGTTATGAGGTTGCCCCTGAAAAACGTAGTTCTTAACCGGGTGTTACTTTGATGGTTAAGGAGAAACGAAATGACAAGAGAAAAAGGCAAGCGGGCGGCATACACGCTGGAGTTCAAGATTGAGGCGGTGCGATTGGTGCAAGGCGGGCAAGCC
>CAMAWC010000073.1 GCA_945861875.1 Bordetella parapertussis | reverse complement strand
ATTACTCATCTTTTAGACGTATCGATGGTATTCAACGCGATGGGCTCCCTAGCGTTTCGCACGCCCGGATTTGGCGCGCGGCGCGACAATTCCCGCCACATGCTCGGCCCACCGATCCAACCATTTGCGCATCTCGTCGGCGTAGGCATAGACGTTATAGACGCCGGCCACACCCGGCAGCCGGTGGCCCAGGATGGATTCGCCGATCTCGAACGGGCAGCCCAGGCGCGCCAGGCCGGTGCGGGTGGTGCGGCGCAGGTCGTGCGATGTCCAGTGATCTATCGGGCAGGCGTCGCCGGCCTGCCGTGAAGCGAATAAGGCCACGCTCAATGCCTTCTGATTGACCGGGCGGCCACGCACAGGAAAGACGTACTCCTCGCCAAGGCGCTTGCGCAGGATCTCGACGGCGGGCGCGGACAAGGGCGTCACGCTCACGTCGCCGGTCTTCCCTTGGGTGTGGGTCCAGGTTTTCGCATCGATGTCCACGTCGCGCGAGCGCATGGCACAGACTTCGCCGCTGCGAGCGCCGGTGTAGAGCGTGAGCCGCAGCACATCGACAATCGTGCGGGACACGACGCCTGCGTCCAGCCAGCGCAGCAACAAGCTGATCTCGGGATCGCTCAGCGCCCGGCTGCGTTTGCCCTGCGGGATGGTGGGTATGCCCGCCGTAGGGTCGGCAACATCCAGGTCCAGCCGATTCATGCTGCGTGCGTGCCTGATCACGCCACGCAGCGCGGAAATGCCCATGGCCGCCACGCGGGGCGCCCGCTTGCGCATGGGAACGACCGCCGCCATGACTTGCGAGGGCTTGAGGTCGGCCAGCAGCACACTGCCGATTTCGGGCAGGATCTCGCGCTTCAGAATGCGCCACTGCTCGTCGCCCCGAGCGAGCTTGGACAGGTGCTCTTTCATATAGCTCTCCGCGGCGCGCGTCAGCGTGTAGCCTTTGCCGCGTATCGCCGCCACTTTGGCAGCCTCTTGTCGTCGGCGTACCTCGTCGCGCGGATCGCAGTGCCTGTCCCGGATGGCGCGGTGATTTCGCCACTCGCTGCGCGCGTCGGTGAGGGATAATGCGGGCAATGACCCGATCAGCAGTTGGGCCGTCTTCCCTGCAGGGTCACGAAAACGGTAGATCCCCGTAATGCCCCGAATATTAGGCGCCAAATAGGCGGCATCATCTAAGTCATTGAATGAGTAACATAAACGACCACACGCCGATGATGCAGCAGTATCTCGGCATCAAGGCGCAGCACCCGGATACCCTGCTGTTTTATCGCATGGGTGATTTTTACGAGCTGTTTTTCGATGACGCGGAAAAAGCCGCGCGCCTGCTCGACATCACCCTCACCTCGCGCGGCCAGTCGGCCGGCACCCCCATCAGCATGGCCGGCATTCCCTGGCACTCGGCCGAACAGTACCTCGCCAAGCTGGTAAAGCTGGGCGAGTCGGTGGCCATATGCGAGCAAATCGGCGATCCGGCCACCTCCAAGGGCCCGGTCGAGCGCCGGGTGATGCGCATCATCACGCCGGGCACCCTCACCGACTCGGCGCTGCTCGATGACAAGACCGACAACGTGTTGCTCGCCGTGTCGGCCGAACCGGGCGCGGCCGGCCTGGCGTGGCTCAATCTTTCGAGCGGCGAGTTGCGCGTCACCGAAGTACCGCCGCAGCTGCTGGCCGGTGAATTGCGCCGTATCGGGCCGGCGGAGGTGCTGGCCGCCGGCGACTGGGGCGATGCACTCGCCGGCTTTACCGTGACGCGACTGCAAGCCTGGCACTTCGAGTTCGAGGCGGCGCGCAAGACCGTGCTGGCGCAGCTGGGCGCCGCAAGCCTCGCCGGTTTCGGTTGTGAAGACCTGCGTCCGGCCATCGCCGCCGCCGGCGCCCTGCTCGAATACGCGAGGAAAACCCAGGGACAGGCGCCGGTCCACGTCAACGCCATTGTTGCCGAACGCATCAGCGAATATGTGCGCCTCGATGCGGCCACGCGGCGCAACCTCGAGCTGACCGAGACGCTGCGCGGCGAACCCGCGCCCACGCTTTTTTCCGTTCTCGACGAATGTGCCAGCGGCATGGGCAGCCGCCTGCTGCGCCACTGGCTGCACCATCCCTTGCGCGACCGCGCGCGGCTGGAGGCGCGCCAGGACGCCGTGGCGGCGCTGGGCGGCGACACGCCGCGCCACGCCGGCGTGCACGCGCTGCTGCGCCGCTTTGCCGATGTCGAGCGCATCAGCGGCCGCATCGCGCTGCAAACGGCGCGGCCGCGCGACCTGTCGTCCCTGCGCGACAGCTTGGCGCTGCTTGCCGACCTGCCCGCAGTGCTGCCGCCCGGCCCGGCCGGCCTGCTCGATCAATTAAGAGTCGACCTCGTCATCCCCGCCGACTGCCTCGGCCTGCTGCAACGCGCGGTACTTGCCGAACCCTCGGCCCTGCTGCGCGAAGGCGGCGTCATCGCCGACGGCTACTCGGCCGACCTTGACGAATTGCGCGCGCTGCAAACCCACTCCGGGGATTTCCTCGCGCAACTGGAAGCGCGCGAGCGCGAGCGCACCGGCATTCCCAACCTGCGCGTCGAGTACAACCGCGTGCACGGCTTTTTTATCGAAGTCACCAACGCACAGGCGGACAAGGTGCCGGCCGATTACCGCCGCCGGCAGACGCTGAAAAATGCCGAGCGCTATATCACGCCGGAGTTGAAGACCTTCGAGGACAAGGCCTTGTCGGCGCGCGACCGCGCACTGGCGCTGGAAAAATCGCTCTATGACGAATTGCTGGCCGGCTTGCTGCCGCAGGTGCCGCTGCTGCAAAAGACCGGTCGCGCCCTCGCCCAGCTTGACGTGCTCGCCTGCTTTGCCGCCATTGCGGCGCGGCGCAACCACTGCCGGCCGAATTTTACCGACGAACCGCTGATCAGCATCGAGGCCGGCAGGCATCCGGTGGTCGAGGGGCAGATCGAGACTTTTATCGCCAATGACTGCCGCCTGTCCCCGGCGCGCCAGTTGCTGCTCATCACCGGCCCCAACATGGGCGGCAAATCGACGTACATGCGCCAGGTGGCCTTGATCGTATTGATGGCCCACGTCGGCGCCTGCGTTCCGGCCGCTGCCGCGCGCATCGGCCCGGTCGACCAGATTTTCACCCGTATCGGCGCCGCCGACGACCTTGCCGGCGGCCGTTCGACCTTCATGGTCGAGATGACCGAGTCGGCCAACATCCTGCATAACGCCACCGACAAGAGCCTGGTGCTGATGGACGAGGTCGGCCGCGGTACATCCACCTTCGACGGGCTCGCCCTCGCCTGGGCCATCGCCCGTCACCTGCTGGAAAAAAACCGCGCCTACACCTTGTTCGCGACACATTATTTCGAGCTGACGCGCCTCGCCCTTGACTACAAGCAGGCGGTGAACGTGCACCTGGATGCCATTGAGCACAAGGACTCCATCGTCTTTTTACATGCCGTCGAAGAAGGCCCCGCCAGCCAGAGCTACGGCCTGCAGGTGGCGGCCCTCGCCGGTGTGCCCAAGCCGGTGATCCGGAACGCGCGCAAATACCTGCAACTGCTCGAGGACGCGAGCATTGCGCGCGGCAGCCACGGCGGCCAGCCCGACTTGTTTGCCGCGGCCCGGGCTGCGCCTGAAGCCGATGTCCCGGTTGCGGCCGATGAAGCGCGCCAGCTGCTTGACTCGGTCAACCCCGACGAACTGACACCGCGTGAAGCACTCGAACTGCTCTACCGGCTTAAGCGCCTTTGACTAACAAATTGAGTGCACCGATGAAACGATTGTCCGCCCTGCTCTTCGCCCTGCTGCTTTGTGCCTGCAGCTCCCAACCACCCATCCCCACCGGCGGCTGGACTTTCGCCATCATGGGCGACACGCCCTACGATGCGCGCGAGGAATCCCTGCTCGGCCCGATGATCGGACAGATGAACAACGAGAACCTCGCCTTTGTCGTGCATGTCGGCGACATCATCAGCGGCCGCGGCAATTGCAGTGACGCGGTGTTGGCGCAGCGCAAGGCGGTGTTTGCACAATTTTCCCACCCGTTTGTATTGCTGCCCGGCGACAACGACTGGACGGACTGCCACCGCGGCGGCTATGACCCGCTCGAGCGGCTGGACAAATTCCGCAGCCTCTTCCACGGCGACAAGGACAGCCTTGGCGGCCGCACCATGCCTCTTGTGCGCCAGGGCGACCTTGATCCGCGTTACAAGGAGTATCGCGAGCATGTGCGCTGGCAATGGAACGGCGTGCTGTTTGTCGGGCTCAACGTGCAGGGCAGCAACAACAACCTCGGGCGCACGGCGCAAATGGACGCCGAGTACCGGCGCCGCATGGACGCCACGTTTGAATGGCTGGATGAAGCGGTAAAAAAAGCCGAGCGGCCGGAGGTGTCGGCGCTGGTGGTGATGCTGCAGGCCAATCCGGATTTTGAAGGCACCTGGAAGCGCCCGCCCGGCGTGCCGGATGGCTTCGAGTCATTGCGCAAGGTGCTGCTGACCCATGCGCTATGGTTGAAAAAACCGTTGTTATTCGTGCACGGCGACACCCACAGCTTCAAGGTCGACCGCCCGCTCAATGACCCGGCCAGCGGCAAACCGCTGGCCAATTTTGTCAGGCTGGAAGTGGACGGCTCACCGCGCGTCGGCTGGGCGCGCATCAACGTCAATCCGGCCACGCCGGGACTGTTCATCATCCGCCAGGAAGAAGCGCCACGCCCGCAAAACCAGATGAATTAGGGAAACATCGTATAACCCCGTCATTCCCCTCCTTCGTCATTCCCGCGCAAGCGGGAATCCACCTTGAAGTTAAAGCCTGGGAAAAACAGGTCAAAATGGGTTCCCGCTTGCGCGGGAACGACGATGCAAATACCCGGGCTGCGGTTCCTCAAGCCAACGCGATATCGCTCACGGAATTGCCTCTTCCGGCAAGCTCTTCCCCTGGAAACCCTTTACTGGCGCGGGTTTCCAGGCGGTGGCACCGATGCTCAGCGCGCCGCTTCGGGTGCCGATCGACCCTTTACCGCCGCCTGTTCGACCTTGGTGAATTGCAGCTTGCCCTTGACCGCGTCAACCTTGATCAAGTCGTTCGCGGCAAAGCGGCCCTCGAGTATCTCGCGTGACAGCGGATTCTCCAGTTGCTGCTGTATGGCGCGCTTCAGCGGCCGCGCGCCATACACCGGGTCGAATCCGGCTTGCGCCAGTTCGGCCAGTGCGGCATCGCTCACTTCGAGCCTGATCTCGAGTTTGGCAAGACGCTTCTCGAGCAGGCGCAGCTGGATTTTCGCAATGCCCTGGATATTTTTCTCATCGAGCGCGTGGAACACCACGATCTCGTCGATGCGGTTGACGAACTCGGGACGGAAGTGCGACTTCACCTCGCCCATGACGGCGAGTTTGATCACACCGGGGTCGCTGCCGGCCATGCTCTGGATCATTTGCGAACCGAGGTTGGAGGTCATGACGATAACGGTGTTCTTGAAATCCACGGTGCGGCCCTGACCGTCGGTCATGCGGCCGTCATCGAGCACCTGCAGCAGCACGCCGAAGACATCCGGGTGGGCCTTCTCGACCTCGTCGAGCAGGATGACCGAGTACGGCTTTCTCCTCACCGCCTCGGTGAGGTAGCCGCCTTCGTCGTAGCCGACATAGCCCGGAGGCGCGCCGATCAGCCGTGCCACCGAGTGCTTTTCCATGAATTCGGACATGTCGATGCGGATGAGGTGCTCTTCCGAATCGAACAGGAAGCCGGCCAGCGTCTTGCACAACTCGGTCTTGCCCACGCCGGTGGGCCCGAGAAAAAGGAACGAGCCGTAAGGCTTGTCCGGATCGGACAGGCCGGCGCGCGAACGGCGGATGGCGTCCGACACCATGCGCACGGCCTCGTCCTGCCCGACCACGCGCTCGTGCAGCTTGTCTTCCATTTGCAGCAACTTGTCGCGTTCGCCCTGCATCATTTTTGACACCGGGATGCCGGTGGCGCGCGAAACGACCTCGGCGATTTCTTCCGCACCCACCTGCGTGCGCAGCAGGCGCGGCTTCTCGCCGGCCACCGGCGCCTTCTCGGCTTTTTTCAGCTGCGCCTCGAGTTGCGGCATCTTGCCGTACTGCAACTCGGAAACACGCTGCCAGTCGCCCTTGCGCGTGGCCGCTTCCATCTCGAGCTTGATTTTCTCGAGCTCTTCCTTGATGTGCTGCGAGCCCTGCACGCCGGCCTTCTCGGACTTCCAAACTTCCTCGAGGTCGGCGTATTCGCGCGACAGGCTCTTGATCTCGTCCTCGATCAGACCCAGACGGCGCTTGGAGCCCTCGTCCTTTTCGCGCTTCATCGCCTCGCGCTCGATTTTCAACTGGATCAGCCTGCGGTCAAGCTTGTCCATGACCTCGGGCTTGGAGTCGATTTCCATCTTGATGCGCGCGGCCGCCTCGTCGATGAGGTCGATGGCCTTGTCCGGCAGGAAACGGTCGGTGATGTAGCGGTGCGACAATTCGGCCGCGGCGACAATCGCCGGGTCGGTGATGTCGACGCCGTGGTGGACTTCGTATTTTTCCTGCAGGCCGCGCAGGATGGCGATGGTCGATTCGACCGAGGGCTCCTGCACCAGGACCTTCTGGAAGCGGCGCTCCAGGGCGGCGTCTTTTTCGACGTACTTGCGGTACTCGTCAAGCGTGGTCGCGCCGACGCAATGCAGCTCGCCGCGCGCCAGGGCGGGCTTCAACATATTGCCCGCGTCCATCGCGCCCTCGGCCTTGCCCGCACCGACCATGGTGTGCAGCTCGTCGATAAAGACGATGATGCGCCCCTCATCGAGCGCGATTTCCTTGAGCACCGACTTGAGGCGCTCTTCGAATTCGCCGCGATACTTGGCGCCGGCGAGCAGCGACGCCATGTCCAGAGACAGCACACGCTTGCCCTTGAGGGTCTCGGGCACCTCGTCGTTGACGATGCGCTGCGCGAGGCCCTCGACGATGGCGGTCTTGCCGGTGCCCGGCTCGCCGATCAGCACCGGGTTGTTCTTGGTGCGCCGCTGCAGTATCTGGATGACGCGGCGGATTTCGTCATCGCGCCCGATCACCGGATCGAGCTTGCCCTGGCGCGCGCGTTCGGTCAGGTCCATGCAGTATTTCTTCAGCGACTCGCGCTGGCCCTCGGCCTCGGGGTTGGCCACGGACTCGCCGCCGCGCACCGCCTTGACCGCGTCCTCTATGGCTTTTTTGCTGCCACCGGCTTCCTTGAGCAGGCGCCCCGCCTCGCCCTTGTCCGAGGCCAGGGCGAGCAGGAACAGTTCGGACGAGATGTACTGGTCGCCGAGTTTTTGCGCTTCCTTGTCCGTGACGTTGAGCAGGTTGGTCATCTCGCGCGAGATCTGCACCTCGCCGGCGGCACCCTGCACCTTGGGCAATTGGGCGACGGCCTGTTTGATACCTTCGCGCAGGCGCGCAAGATTGACCCCGGCGCGCGATGCCAGCGATGAGGTTCCGCCGTCGTCCTGCTCGAGCAGCGCCGAGAGCACGTGCACCGGCTCGATATAGGGGTTGTCGTTGCCCACGGCACGGCTCTGGGCATCGGCCAGTGCCTGCTGGAATTTGGTCGTCAGTTTGTCAAGCCGCATGGCAGCCTCCGGGTAATGGTTATACCCATAATGCGGCCAAGGACTTTGATTTCAAGTGTCGCCGCGCCCATTTTGCCGGGTATGGCTTAAACTCCGGCTTGGCACGATCATGACCACGACATGAAGTTCGAGCTCGAAGAACATATAGGCAAATATCAGGTCATCCAGCAGATAGGCAGCGGCGCCACCAGCCGCGTCTACCTCGGCCGCGACCCCTTTACCGAACGTGAAGTGGCCATCAAGGTGTTCCTGTTCGACGACAGCCTGTCGGAGCAGGCGGCGCGGGTGATGAAAAAGGGCTTTCTTGCCGAGGCCGGGCTTGCCGGCAAGCTGCAGCACCCGCACATCGTCGAAATCCTCGACGCGGCAAGCGACAGCGAGCGCAGCTACCTGGTGATGGATTACGTGCCGGGCACCACGCTCGAAGCCTACTGCGACGTCACCACGCTGCTGCCGCTGCACAAGGTGGTGGAGATCATTTTCAAGATCATCCGCGCCCTGGATTACGCCTTCCAGCACGGGGTCATCCATCGCGACATCAAGCCGGGCAACATCCTGCTCTCGGCCGGCGGCGACATCAAGGTGAGCGATTTTGGCGCCTCCTTCCAGCGCGCGCACGGCGCCGAAACGACGCAGCTGTCGGGTGTGGGCTCACCGGCCTACATGTCGCCCGAGCAAATACGCCTTGAGGACGTCAGCCACCAGACCGACATCTATTCACTCGGCGTGCTGATGTACAAGTTGCTCACCGGCAGGCTGCCCTACACCGCCTCCAACCAGGTCAGCCTGACCTATGAAATCCTCAACGTGCCGGCGCAGCCGCCATCCACCTCCCGCCCCGACCTGCCGCCGCTGCTCGATGAAATCGTGATGAAGGCCATCGAAAAGGACACCGCCGGGCGCTACGCCACCTGGTTTGATTTTGGCAAGGACCTTACGCGTGCCTTCAATTCACTGCGCCTGGCCGGGGAAAAGGCCACCGATTCGGAAAAATTCACCGAATTGCGCCGCCTGCCGTTTTTCGAGGACTTTGACGATGTCGCCTTGTGGGAGGTGCTGCGCATCGGCGCCTGGCAGTCGCTGCCGGCGGGCGAGGTCATCGTGCGTGAGGGGGAAAAAGGGGACAGCCTGTTCATACTGGTCGAAGGCAAGGCCGAAGTCAGGCTGAACGAAAAGTCGATCAGCCGCATTTACCGCGGCGGCTGCTTTGGCGAACTGCTGTACTTCAGCCATCGCGCCCAGAACCGCCACACCACCATCGCCACGCTGACCGACGTCACCGTCATCGCCATCAAGACCCGCGCCCTGAACGCCGCATCCGAAGCCACGCAGGTGGGGTTCAACAAGGCTTTCATGCGCGTACTGATAGACCGCTTGTCCCAGGCAAACATGCAGCTGGCGGAACGCAGCTGAATTACGCTCGCCCGACTGCCAGGCCGGGGCTAGCTTGCCCAGCAGGCTGCGGGCGATGTTCTTGACTGCTGCGCATCGACCAGCAGCTTTTGCGCTGCCGGCAACAGCCTCTGGCCAACCCGTGTCGGGGCCATACCGGCAGGCGAGCAGGCGAACAGGGCAAGGCCCAGTTCGTCTTCCAAGGCCTTGATCTGGCCTGAGAGCGCAGGCTGGCTGAGGTGAAGTTTCTCGGCAGCACGGGTCAGGTGACCCATTTCAGCTACCGTAACAAACGCCTTGAGTTGATAAATTTCCATAAACACGACCGAATCCACTCCTTTTTCACCCTGAAAAACATCAATTTATTGCGTTGCAACATGCACTTAGGCAGGTCATTTGTCTGACTGATATCCCCTATCCAAACATCTGATTGGAATAAGTCTAAAACAGTATTTATACTCCTTGTATGCAGTGCAACATTTGTTGCCAATCAATAATCTAAAAGGAGTATGTCATGAAGCTCGCATTCCCGCACTACGAGGGTGACGGCATCCTTCGTCCTTTCATTGCCCCCACCATAACAGCCCCGGTCAAGCTTGTAAAACCGGCAGAGGTTGTGCATCGCAATATTCCCAAAGCCGATAACGAACCGGCCACTGTCAGCTCATTCGAAATCGAGATGCAAGCACGGACCCTGCGTCGCGAACTGTTGCGCGAGTGGATAAAAGGCCTATTCGGACGGTAAAAAGGACTGATTTGGCCAAGACTTCGCGGCGGACGTGGGTTGACGGTTTTCTCCTCATCAATGTCACACCTGGGTTCGACCGCACCAAAATATCTAAGGAAGCTCTGATTAAGTCCATAAATCGTCATTCCCGCGAAAGCGGGAATCCATTTTGACTCAATGAATCTGCGCTTTAGGTCAAGGTGGATTCCCGCTCCCCGATTAAGGCATTCGAGGACAAACTTCGCGGGAATGACGGACTTAATCAGAGCTTCCCTAACAATTCACTTTCAGTAGATGCCATAACATAATGTTTTTCCTGGATTTCGGGGCGCGACCTCCTCCCGCAAACCGGCATTGGCGTCCATCACGGCGGACGCCGCGCAAACAGCTTGTCTGCTTGCGCCAGGGACCGGCCTTTCCCCTCCTCCCGCCTGCTTCACCCCGGGCGGGGGTCCTGGGCCTAGTGCAGCAGCGTACGCACCGTCCACAGGCCGCACAGGGTCAGCAGCAGTGATCCGGCGAGGTGACTGAAGATGTGCAACAACATCAGGTCGTAACGACCACCCTGCAGCAGGGCAACCGATTCGGCGGAGAAAGTCGAAAACGTCGTCAATCCGCCGAGAAACCCGGTAATGACAAACAACCGCGTTTCCGGCGACAGTCCGCCGGCATGGTCGATCACGCCTATGGCAATGCCGATAAGGTAGCCGCCAACCAGGTTGGCCACCAGCGTCCCCAGCGGCAAGGCCGGGACAATATGATTAAGGGCGAGGCCCAGCATCCAGCGCAGCCAGGCGCCCAAGGCGGCACCAATGCCCACGGCTGCGAAACCTGCCGCCGAAACCCCCGCGAGCCCGGACATATCAGGGCTTCGCCTTCCAGCGCGCAGCAGCGTCATCATCGGAAGTGCGTGCCTCGACCCAGCGCTCGCCCGCGCCGGTCTGCTCTTTTTTCCAGAACGGCGCCTCGGTCTTGAGGTAATCCATGATGAATTCGCAGGCGGCAAAGGCCTCGCCGCGGTGCGCCGATGTGGTCACCACCAGCACGATCTGGTCGGTCGGCCTGAGTTCGCCGACGCGATGGACCACCAGCGCATCGAGGATGTCCCAGCGTTGCCTGGCCTGCGACACAATGGCCTCGAGCGCTTTTTCGGTCATGCCCGGATAGTGCTCCAGCGTCATCACCGCCACGCTGTCGCCCTCATTGATGTCGCGCACCAGCCCGATAAAGCTGGCGATGGCGCCAATTTTCGCATTGCCTTTACGCAGCGCCGCGATCTCGGCGCCGATGTCAAAGTCAGCCTGCTGCACGCGCACCGTCATTTCAGCCCCTCACCCGCCTGTCACCGGCGGGAAAAACGCCACTTCGTCACCGGCCTTTACCGGCGTGTCCGCTTGCGCCATGTCCTGGTTGACGGCGACGCGCAGCGCGCGCTTTTCGCCCAGCGCGCTTTGCCAGGCGCCGCCGCGCGCCATCAGGTGGGCGCGCAATGCCGCAACGGTGCCTACACCGGACGGCAACTGCAGCTGTTCGCCGCCGCTGCCAAGCTGTTCGCGCAGACCGGCAAAAAAAAGGATTTTCACGCTCACTGAAAGAGCTCCGAGAAGGTCAGCAGTTTCACCATGTCGCCGCGCCGTATCGCCTGCCGCGGCGGGTTGTCCACCAGGCCGTCGGCCCAGACGGTGGACGTCATTACCGCCGAATCCTGCGAAGCAAACAGGTCAAGCCCGCCCTGCGCGTTCCATTTTACGCGCAGGAACTCGCGCCTCGAATCGGGCTCGGCCCAGTCGAAATCGGCACGCCCCGCAATGTAACGCGGCAGTGCCTCGCGCAAACCCTGGGTCTTGAGCAGGAAAGGCCGGACGAAGATCAGGAAGGTCACAAAGCTGGAAACCGGGTTGCCCGGCAATCCGATAAAGCTGGCATTGCCGACGCGGCCAAAAGCCAGCGGGCGGCCGGGCTTCATGGCGATTTTCCACATCAGCAATTCGCCCTCGGCTTCAACCGCAGGCTTGACGAAATCGGCATCGCCCACCGACACCCCGCCTGAAGTGACGATGATGTCATTTTCGGCCGCGGCACGCCGCAGCACATCACGCGTCGCCTCGAGCTTGTCCGGGACAATGCCGTAGTCGCGCACTTCGCAGCCGAACAGCTGCGCCAGGCCGTTGAGCGTAAAACGATTTGAGTTATAGATGCGCCCCGGCGGCAGCGGGTCGCCCGGCATCACCAGTTCGTCACCGGTAAAGAACAAGGCGAGGCGCACGCGCCGGTGCACCGGCAGCGATGCAATGCCCACAGAGGCGGCAAGGCCGGTGTCCTGCGGCCGCAGGCGCATGCCGGCGGCAAGGATCTCGCCGCCGTCGGGAATGTCGCTGGCGACACGGCGCACCCACTCGCCCGGTTTGGGCAGCTGCTTGACGATGACCGTGTCGCCCTCCTGGCTGCAGTGTTCCTGCATCACCACCGCATCGGCGCCGGCAGGGATAGGCGCACCGGTGAAAATCCGCGCCGCAGTCCCCGGCTGCAAGGCCGTGCCCACGCTGCCGGCATAGATTTTCTGCACCACCTGCAGGCGTGCGCCCGGTCCGGCGAGATCGGCGAGGCGCAGCGCATAGCCGTCCATGGCGCTGTTGTCCATGGGCGGCACATTCATGGTCGAGCGCTGCGCGCTGGCCAGCACCCGCCCGGTGGCGGCCAGGGTCGCCACCGTTTCGGTCCCGCTGACAGGTCGCGCGCCCGCCAGCAGCTGCTCCAGTGCATCTTCAACGGAAAGAAGGCCTTTGTTCATGCGTTGTCCAGGTCCAGATGATTCAGGATAAAGCCCGCCACGGCGGCCGGGTCATTGATGTCCAGTTGCGGCAGCGTGGTGGTGATGTTCGCATCGGTGGCGACGGCGACAATGTGCGGATCGTCCGGGTGCAGCAGCGGTTTGCCATATTCGGCCCGCCATACTTCGAGCTTGGGTATGGCGTGAAACTTGTAGCCCTCCACCAACACCAGGTCGCAGGGGCTCAGGCGCGCCAACTGCTCGTCAAGCGTGGGTTGCGTGGCGCCGCGCAGTTCGTGCATCAGCGCCCAGCGCTTGTCCGAGACGACCATCACCTCCTGGCAACCGGCCTGGCGATGCCGCCAGGAGTCCTTGCCCGGCTGGTCGACATCAAAGGCATGGTGGGCGTGCTTGACCAGCGAAACCTTGAGGCCGCGCTGCGTAAAGCACGGGATGAGGCGCTCGATCAACGTGGTCTTGCCGCTGCCGGACCAGCCGGCGAAACCGAATGTTTTCATCTCCACTGTCCCATGCCTCAGTCCTCGTTCTCTACGCGCCGGCCAACGATGCGCAGGCGGTTCAGAATCGCCAGCCTTTGAATTTCCGGATCGTGACTTGCCACCAGCACGGTATGGCTCTCGGTCAGGAGTTGGGTCACCAGATCGAGGACCTGCAGTCGCGCTTCTCCGTCCAGATTCGCCGTCGGTTCGTCCAATAACAGCAGGGTCGGATCAAGCACCTTCACCCGGGCCAACGCCGCGCGCTGCTTCTCGCCGCCGGAAAGCTTATGCGGCGGCACATGCTCGCGCTCGGCCAGCCCCGCCCAATGCAGCGCTTCGCGCGCAAGCAACTGCCGCCGTTTTTTTTCAATGCCGCGCACGGCCAGTCCATACTCAATATTTCCGAGCAGGCTGGTGTGGAAAAGATAGGGCGACTGGTGGACATAAATAATCTCGCGGTGCCAGGCTTGCGGAAAAGCGGCAATGGGTCGCCGCAGCCCGCGAAATTCCAGTTGCCCCGATTCGACGGCGTCCAGCCCCGCCAGGATGCGCATCAGCGTTGATTTGCCGCTGCCGTTCCCACCGGTGAGCACATAGCCCTGACCCGCGGCAAGGGTCAGCGTCACATCCTCTAGCAGCGCGCGCTGGCCGAAATGCTTGTTCAGGCCCGTGAGGGAAAGCAGCGTCGTTCCGCTGCGCAGGGTTTCTACTGTCATTGTTCCAGACCGCCCTCGCCTTGCAGCCAGGCCATCAGCACGTTCACTCCGACGGCAATCACCATCAGCACAAAACCCAGGGCGATACCGTAGGAAAAATCCCCCTTGGAGGTCTCCAGGGCGATTGCCGTGGGGATGTTTCTGGTCAGGCCGGCGATATTGCCGCCCACCAGCAGCGCGCATCCGACTTCCGATATGACGCGCCCGAACGCGTTGATATAGCCGGCCATGACGGCGAAGCGCACCTCCCACAAGGTGGTCAGCATGGCGCGAAAACGCGTTGCGCCGAGGCAGCGCGAGGTCTCGAACAACCTTGGGTCGGCGCCCTGTACTGCCGAGACCGTGAACACAATCAGGATTGGCAATGCGATCACGACGTAGCCGATGAGAATGGCCCATGGCGTAAACAGCAGGTCGAACGCTCCCAGCGGCCCGCGGCGGGACAGCAGCAGGTAGAGCACCAGCCCGACCACCACGGTTGGAAATGACAACAGGCCTTGCATCATTACCACCAGGGCACGCCGCCCCGGAAAAACCGCCTTGGCCAGCACAAAGCCCAGCGGCAGGCACAGCGGCGCCAGAATCACCAGCGCCAAGACGGCCACCCAAAGCGACAACCAGATGATGACCCATAGCTCGCGATCACCGCTGAACAAAAGCGCGAAGGCCTGACGGGTCGGGTCAAGCAACTCCATTAAGGCCTGGCCATCGGGAAAAACAGCTGGCTGCCGCCGATCTTGTAGGCGGCGATCAGGTCCTGCCCCTCCTTGGATACCAGCCAATCGATGAATTTCATCGCATCGTTATATTTGACCTTGGGGTGGCGTGCGGGATTAACGGCGATCACGCCGTAGGGATTGAGCAAGCGTTTGTCGCCCTCGACCAGCACCTGCAAATTAATTTTGCCCTGATAGGCGATATAGGTGCCGCGATCGGACAAGACATAGCCTTTTTTCTCGTAGGCCATGATCAGCGCAGTACCCATGCCCTGGCCTATGGACAGGTAATAACCCGCCCATTTGGGCTCGATGTCGGCGGCCTTCCATAGCGAGAGTTCGCGCATGTGGGTGCCGGATTTGTCACCGCGGGAGACAAATGCGGCATTGGTATCCCTGATGCGCTTGAGCGCCTCGGAGGCATCCGCCATTCCGCGCAAGCGGGACGGGTCTTCGGGTACACCGAGGATCACAAAATCGTTGTACATGAGGTCGCGACGGTTAATCCCGAAACCTTGCGCCATGAACCGGTCCTCGGCCTCGCGGTCATGCACCATCACCACGTCGGCGTCGCCCTGCTCGGCGATCTTCAATGCCGCGCCGGTGCCCACGGCTATGAACTGGACGGTAATGCCGCTGCGTTCGCGGAATTTTGGCAGCAAATATTCAAGCAGGCCGGTATTCGCCGTGCTGGTGGTGGTGGCCAGGCGCAGGGTTTGGGCTTGCACGGCGGTACCCGAGGCGAGCAGCACCAACACGGCGAGAAGGGCAAAGCGGATTGGCATCAAACTGTTTCTTGGAATCAAGGTCGATATTTTAGCCGACATGGACGCATATTCAGCAGACGCCCGGTGACGGCACGATGCAGGCTTGCGCCAAGGGCGATCGGCGCGCTATAGTTTGCCGGTCGGGCATGCAGATTCCCGGCTGCCCAAGACGGTGTCCCGTCCAAGTTCTGCACTTATAACCTATGTGAGGTTGACCATGGACACCGCCATCCCCAGCATATCCGTTACATCGCTGCGATCCACGCTAGGTGGGCCTGCTTCGTCCCTGATCATCGATGTGCGCCGTGACAAGGCCTATGACGCGGACAAGGCCACCATTTCCGGCGCATTGCGGCGCCTGCCCGACGCCGTGCGGGAATGGGCTGCGCGGATGCCGCGATCGCGCAGAATCGTCGCCGCCTGCGTGCATGGCCACGAAGTCAGCCAGGGCGTCGCGCAAGCCTTGCTTGCGGCGGGATTCGACGCCGTCTACCTTGAAGGTGGCATTCAAGCGTGGGCGGATGCCGGCGCACCAACGATGACGAAACGGCCGGAACTGGGGCTCCCGGGCGAAGGCAATTCACGCTGGATCACGCGCGAGCGGCCCAAGATCGACCGGATTGCCTGCCCCTGGTTGATCCGCAGGTTTATCGACCCGCTGGCTGAATTTCTCTATGTGCCGGCCGGCGAGGTCTTGGCGGCGGCGCAGCGCGACAAGGCCATCGCCTATGACGTGCCAGACGTGACGTTTTCACACCGCGGTGAGCGCTGCAGCTTCGACGCCTTTGTCGAGGACTTCGGCCTGCGCGACCCGGCACTGGACGAGTTGGCCGCAATTGTTCGCGGCGCCGACACCGGCAATCCCGGACTCACGCCCCAATCACCCGGACTGCTGGCCATTTCGCTGGGGCTTTCCGCGAACTTCCCCGATGACCATGCGATGCTCGAGCAAGGCATGGTTGTCTATGACGCGCTCTACACCTGGCTGAGCCGGGCGCGCGCTGAAGTCCACAACGCGAAGCTCTTTGAAAAAACATGACGACCACCCCGAAACCCGCGCCAGTCGGCCTTCTTGAGGCATTTACCTACTGGCTCAAGCTCGGTTTTATCAGCTTTGGCGGCCCCGCCGGACAGATTGCGATGATGCACCAGGAGCTGGTGGAGCGGCGCCGCTGGATTTCTGAAAAGCGCTTTTTGCATGCGCTCAACTATTGCATGGTCTTGCCGGGGCCCGAGGCGCAGCAGCTTGCCAC
>CAMAWC010000072.1 GCA_945861875.1 Bordetella parapertussis | reverse complement strand
CGCGCTCAGATGAAACATTTCCAGGCCGGCCGCCTTGTGCAGCAGGCGCATTACAAGAGTTTTCAGCCCAATCCCATCCATCGCGCATGGGTAATGGACGATATGGCCTTGCTGCAGTTGCTCGGCCAGGCGGACCGGGAACTGGGCCGACTGGACATGTATTCTGAGTACATCCCGAACATCGATCTCTTTATCCGCATGCACGTGCTCAAGGAGGCGACGCAGTCGAGTCGCATCGAAGGCACGCAGA
This sequence comes from Bordetella parapertussis, assembly GCA_945861875.1. GTDB lineage: Bacteria > Pseudomonadota > Gammaproteobacteria > Burkholderiales > SG8-39 > CAITSH01. The sequence goes on along the minus strand of CAMAWC010000072.1, from coordinate 16,362 downwards.
CCAATATCGAGGAAGCGCTGCTGGAGAAAGAGGATGTCGCGCTGGAGCGGCGCGATGACTGGGAAGAGGTGCAAAACTACGTCGCGGCGATGAATGAGGCGGTGGACAAGCTGCGCAAGCTGCCTTTTTCGGCGCGGCTGATTCGCGAGACGCACAAAACGCTGATGCAAGGCGTGCGCGGCAGGCACAAGCAGCCGGGCGAGTTCCGCCACAGCCAGAACTGGATTGGCGGGGCCAGCATCAACGATGCGGTATTTGTGCCGCCGGTGCATGGCTCCATTGCCGCGCTGATCAGCGATATCGAGCAGTTCGTTCACGACGAGCAGCGGCATTTCCCCGAATTACTGAAGATTGCGCTGGTGCACTATCAATTCGAGACCATTCACCCTTTCCTTGATGGCAATGGCCGCGTCGGGCGGCTGCTGATTACGCTGTACTTGGTAAGTAAGGGGATATTGAAGCAGCCGGTGCTTTATCTGTCAGATTTTTTCGAGCGCAACCGCCAGTTGTATTACGACAACTTGATGCGGGTGCGCGACAAGAACGATTTGCTGCAATGGTTCAAGTTCTTTCTGGTGGGCGTGATTGAAACGGCAAGAAGCAGCACCACGACCTTCGACAACATTCTCAAGCTGCAAAAGCAGGTGGAGTCGCAGCTGCAAACGCTGGGCAGTCGCACGGCCAACGCGCAAAAAGTGATGTATTACCTTTACCAGCGCCCGGTGGTGAACGCAGCAAAAGTGGCCGAGGCCGCGGGTGTGTCGCCGGCGTCGGCCTACAAGCTGATCGCCGATTTGGAGCGCTTTGGCATACTGAAAGAAGTCACCGGAGGCAGGCGCAGCCGCATGTATATGTTCGACGCCTATTTGAAACTGTTTTCGTAGCGACTGCGCTTAACGAACAGCAACGCAGACCATGCCGGCGTTGTACAAGCTGCGCACCGAGGCCGGCGAGGCTACTGAGACGGTGCGCCTCGTCGACTGGGAGGATCCTGACAGCAATGACTTCGCGATTGCCGAGGAGGTCACACTTACCGGTTCGAGGCAACCAGTTTTAGCGATACCAATTGCGCGCTTTTTTCAATCGCCTGGATTTTGTTGCTCCAGAGCGTTAAAGCTTTACGCCGTTCCGTCATATAGTCGTGCTTGTCATAGACGGCAACCAATCCGCCGAGCGAATGATTGAGACACCGCTCGGCGATGAGTACATCAACACCAAGCATGGAGAAGTGGCTTCGCGCAGTTGATCTTAGATCGTGAGGCGTGAATCGCCGGCACTTGTCACCCAACGGTTCACACATGCGGTTGATTGCGGCATTCAGGCTTGTCGGCTCCATCGGCGCATCGTCTTCCCGCCCGTTTTGTCGTATGCGAATCGGCAGCACGTACTTGGAATTGAATGCGAGCCGCTTGAGCTCGATGAACCACTCGGTCGTCTGATTGGTGAGAGGGATGACAAATTGCTTGCCGTTCTTGGCATGCTCTGGCGGGATCGTCCATTCCTTGCGTTCGAAGTCGACGTGCGACCATTCGGCGCGCGTCAACTCTCCGATGCGGGTGCAGGTGGCGAGCAGAATTTTAATCGTCAACTCGTTGCTGCGCCCGATACTGGGCAAGGCGGGTAGCATCGCGCCCAGTTCTTCGTCCGACAGCATGATCCGCGCCCGTCTGCTCGGCGGTGCGCCGATGATGGCCTTGGCCTGGATATGCGCGCAGGGATTCGCTTCGACAACGTGCCGTGCCACGCCGTGCGAGAAAATCTCGCGAATCGCGATCAGCACCAGCCGCGCAACGTGAAGCGATTTGTTTCCGGATCGTTCGACGATGTCCACAATATCGGCCGGCATCACTTCCTTTGCCGGCAAGTGACCGATGCGGCCATACACGTAGTCGCGTAACTGCTGGCGGCGTCCGCTGACCGTGAGCGGGGATAACTTGCTCGCGGATCGGGTCAAGTAATCGTCAGCTAGAGTTCGGAACGTCCATGCACGTGCCGCGTCCTGGATTGTTCTCTGCTTCTCGCGGGCAACGTCGGTGCCCTGTTGCACTGCTGCGCGTTTTGCAGACGCGAGCTTGCGCGCAGCGCTTAACGTTGTATCGGGATAGCGTCCGAGCGTGAGCTCCCGTTGTTTGCCATGGAGCCGATACCGGAGTACCCAACTTGCCGCACCGCTCGTAGAGAGGGTGAAAGTCAGCCCGTCACCGTCCGATTTCGCGATCGGTGCACGCGCTTTGATCCAACTGCGAATATGTACATCAGTAAGCGTACCCATGGCTTCCCCTTGAGCTTTCACAGTCCCGCATTATCCTGGTCCAGCTACTCACTTGAGGCCAGCTACTCACGTGGCATCGTATGAACCATCGGCTGCGACTGTATGCCAATGGACAGGATAAAACAAGTTTACAGAGGGAAAATGGTGCTTTAGGTGCAACGTCCGGACGTTACCGGACGTTGTTAAACGAGCCTACAGGTTGCAGAAAGTAAGCTCGAATTCGACATCCATGTCACAGCCGCGCGCGCGGTCGGCGCCGAGCACGGTGAAACGGATGTTCAGCGCGTATTTATTGGCGCTGATTTCCGGGATGACCTGGGTGTCGCGCGGCAGCCTGATGCGGACCAGTTGCGCCACGCGACCGCCGAGCATTTGCGAGAAGGTGCCCATGGGGGCGGTGTGCTTGGCCGGCTTGCCCCCTTCGCGCAGCAACTTGAGCACGATGGTGCCGGCATCGCGCACGGCCAGCACCGGCGCGACCCAGGTGCGCAGGTCGGCGCTGCGCTCGGCGACATCACGATGCAGCCAGTGGTGATAGGAGGGCAGGTCGAATTCATTGGTGCCGCCGGGGATGCCGCTGCGCTGCTTGATGCTCATCAGCCATTCGTTTTCGCGCACGTGCTGGCCGATTTTTCCGGTCATGGCAAAAAGCGATGTACTGGCGCGCTCGATGTCGGCAAGGACTTGCAGCAGGATGTCTTCGGCGATGTCCGGATTGTTGCGAAATGCGGTGAGGACCTGGCGCTGCCGCTCCAGTTCCTGCAGCAGGTCCGACTTGAGGTCGGCGCGACTTGCGACTTCGAGGATTTCGAAAAGGGTGAGCAGCGCGATGTGATGGTCTAGCGCATCGTCGCGTGACAGGAACACGCCCAGGCGCTCAAACAAATCCTCCAGCCGCAGCAGGGTGCGGATGCGCTCGTTAAGCGGATATTCGTAGATTATCACTGTCGCACCGGTCGACCGTGGAGGAAAATTTGCTGAATTCTGAACGAATTAGCGGTGTTTTACAACCTTTCGGTTGAATTAGATGCCGGGGTATCCGGGGTAAATCCCGTCCCGGCGGCGAAAAAAACTGCGCGGACCGGCAGATGCCCGCGTGCGGCCGGTCAGAATTTTCCCGTCGCGGCCTGCGCCTGGTACTGGCGGTGCAGCCGCTCGACCTGTATGCGCAGCGTCTCTGCCGGCCCGGAATTGTCGATGAGGTCGTCGGCGGCGGCGCGGCGCTGTTCGCGGCCGGCCTGGCTGGCGATGATGGCACGCACCTGCGCTTCGGGCAGCTTGCTGCGCGCCATTGTGCGTGCGACCTGCATTTCGACCGGGCAGTCGACAACGGCGATGCGCTGGTAGCGTTTGCGGCCGGGTGCTTGCGCGCCGCCCGATTCGACCAGCAGCGGGATCACCAGCACGACATAGGGGCCGGTTGCCGCGGCGGCGAGGCGGTCGCTCTCGTTGCGGATGAGCGGATGCAGTATTGCCTCGAGCTGTTTTCTGGCCCCCGGCTCGGCGAAGACCAGGTCGCGCATTTTGGCCCGGTCGAGCGCTCCGTCCGCGCCGAGGAAGGCGTCGCCGAATGTGGCGCGGATGGCCGCGATGGCCTCGCCCCCCGGCGCGCTCAGCGCATGGGCGATTGCGTCGGTGTCGATCACCGTTGCCCCGAGCGCGGCGAAAATCTCCGCCGCGCTGGACTTGCCGCTGCCGATTCCGCCGGTAAGGCCGATGGTGTAGGCCATGCTTTGAATGTCAGTAAAGGATGTTCAACCAGGTGCGGGTCAGCTGCGGCCCCCAGAACAGCGCCACCACGCCGCTGGCGGCAAGGTAGGGGCCGAAGGGGATGGGCACCTCGCGACCCCGGCGTGCCAGCACGATAAGCCCGATGCCGACCGCGGCGCCGACCATGGAGGAGAGCAGGATGACCAGCGGCAGCATGGCCCAGCCGAGCCAGGCGCCGATTGCCGCAAGCAGCTTGAAATCGCCAAAGCCCATGCCCTCCTTGCCGGTGGCGAGTCGGAACGCCCAGTAGACGCTCCACAGCGAAAGGTAACCGGCGGCGGCACCGATCACCGCGGATTTCAAGTCGACAAAAATGCCCGGGATATTGAACAGCAGTCCGGCCCAGAGCAGGGGCAGGGTGATCGAGTCGGGCAACAACTGCGTGTCAAAATCAATAAAGCTGAGGGCAACCATGCACCACAGGAAAAGCATCGCACCGGCCGCCGCAGGGGTAAAGCCAAAATGCATTGCCGCGCCGGCCGTGGCAATGCCGGTGAGCGCCTCGACCAGCGGGTAGCGCACACTGATGCGCGTCTTGCACTCGGAGCAGCGGCCGCGCAGCAGGACCCAGGACACGAGCGGAATGTTCTCGACGGCGCTGATGCGGTGGTTGCATTTGGGGCAATGCGAGCCCGGGTGCAGCAGGTTGTAACTGCCCTGCCGCGCCGGCGGTTCCTCATCGCGCAACTCGGCGCACTGCTCCTGCCACTCGTGTTCCATCATGCGTGGCAGGCGATGGATGACGACATTGAGGAAGGAGCCGATACAAAGACCGGTCACCAGGGAAAACGTCACAAATACGGCGGGTTGCGCGAGTTCGGTCAGCATTTTCGGGACAAGAAAAAGGGGTTACAGGCCCGGCCCGTAACCCCGCGCCTGGATTGGCAAGGGCTTATACAGCCTGGCCGAGTTTGAAAATCGGCAGGTACATCGCGACCACCATGCCGCCGATGAGGCCGCCCAGCACCACCATGATCACCGGCTCCATCAGGGAGGACAGCGATGCCACCGCGTCGTCGACCTCGGCTTCAAAAAAGTCCGCAACCTTGGACAGCATGCCGTCCAGCGCGCCCGATTCCTCACCGATGGAAACCATCTGGATCACCATGTTGGGGAAAAGGTTGGAGTTTTGCATCGCCACCGTGAGCGCGGTGCCGGTGCTGACTTCGCGCTGGATGATTTTTGTCGCCGCCGCATAGACGTAGTTGCCCGAGGCGCCGCCCACCGAGTCGAGCGCCTCGACCAGCGGCACCCCGGCGGCAAACATGGTCGACAGGGTTCGCGTCCAGCGGGCAATGGTTGAGATGCGCACGAGGTGGCCAAATACCGGGGCCTTGAGCATCAGCTTGTCCATGAAAATCTGCACCGCCAGCGAACGCTTCCATGACTCTAGGAAGAAGTAGGTGCCGCCGCCTACGCCGCCAAAAATGAGGTACCAGTACTTGACGAAATTATCCGAAATGCCCATGACGATGAGGGTCGGCGTGGGCAGGTCGGCGCCGAAACTGGTGAACACCTGCTTGAACGCCGGGATGACGAAAATCATGATCACGGCGGTGATGATGAAGGCGACAACGATAATCGCCACCGGATAAAACAGCGCCGCCTTGATTTTTGACTTGATCGCCTCGGTTTTTTCCTTGTAGGTGGCGAGCCGGTCAAGCAGGCTCTCGAGGATACCGGCCTGTTCGCCGGCGCCTACCAGGTTGCAAAACAGCGCGTCAAAATGCAGCGGGTACTTGCGAAAGGCGTTGGTCAGCGACGAGCCGGTTTCAACCTCCGTCTTGATCGCCATCAGCAATCGCGCGACCGCCGGGTTGGAGTGGCCCTTGCCGACGATGTCAAACGATTGCAGCAGCGGTACGCCGGCCTTCATCATCGTCGCCAGCTGGCGCGTAAACAGTGTGATGTCCTTTGTGCTTACGCTGCCGCCGGAACCGGCGCGCTGTTTCTTGATCTTGGAAACCAGCACGCCCTGGCGGCGCAGCGTGGCGTTGACGACGGCTTCGCCCTGCGCGCGCATCTCCCCCTTGACCGCCTTGCCGGTCTTGTCCTTTCCTTCCCAGGTGAAGTTGAACTCCTTGATTGCATCGCGCTTCGCCGCCGCTGTAGCCATGATCCCCCCCTGCCTGCTTGTAGTCCGGTTATCCGTTCAACCGCTGTGCTTCATTCATCATTCGTTTGTTGCGGCCATGATTTCCTCGAGCGAAGTCAGGCCCTGCCTGACCTTGCGCAGGCCGGCCTGGCGCAAGTCGGCGATACCCTCGCGCCGCGCCTGGTCGGCGATGTCGATGGCGTTGCCGCCACGCATGATAATACGACTGATTTCGTCCGAGACGGGCATTACCTGGTAAATGCCGACCCGGCCCTTGTAACCGCTGCCTTTGCAGTGTTCGCAGCCCTTGGGGCCGTAGGGTTGCCAGTCGTCATCGAGATCCGCCTCGGCAAACCCGGCGTGCAGCAAGGCCTCGCGCGGCAGGCTGACCGGTACCTTGCAGCCGCACAGGCGCCGCGCCAGGCGCTGCGCGGTGATCAGGGTGACGCTGCTGGCGATGTTGAACGGGGCTATGCCCATGCTCATCAGGCGCGTCAGCGTGGTCGGCGCATCGTTGGTATGCAGCGTGGAGAGCACCAGGTGGCCGGTCTGTGCCGCCTTGACCGCCATTTCGGCTGTTTCAAGGTCGCGGATTTCGCCGACCATGATGATGTCGGGGTCCTGGCGCAGGAAGGAGCGCAGCGCGGCGGCAAAGGTGAGGCCGGCGCGCTCATTGATGTTCACCTGGTTGACGCCGGGCAGGGTGATTTCTGCCGGATCTTCCGCGGCCGAAATGTTTATGCCCGGTTTGTTGAGCACGTGAAGGCAGGTGTAGAGGGACACCGTCTTGCCGCTGCCGGTGGGGCCGGTGACCAGGATCATGCCGTGGGGCCGCTGCAGGGCTTCGAGCAGGTGGACCTTTTGTTCGGTATCGTAGCCGAGGGCGTCGATGCCCAGGGTGACCGACGACGGATCGAGGATGCGCATGACGATCTTTTCGCCATACAGCGTCGGCAAAGTGCTGACCCGAAAATCGATGGCGCGGGTCTTCGACAGGACAAGCTTGAGCCGGCCGTCCTGCGGCGCGCGTTTTTCCGAGATATCGAGGCGGGAAATCACCTTGATGCGCGAGGCGATTTTTTCTTTCAGCAGCAGCGGCGGTTGCGCCATTTCGCGCAGCTCGCCGTCGATGCGAAAGCGCACGCGGTAATACTTTTCATACGGTTCGAAGTGGATGTCCGAGGCGCCGTTATCGATGGCGTCGCGCAGCATTTTCTGGATGAACTTGACCACCGGTGTGTCGTCGGCCTCGCTCGCCGCGGCGGCGCGTTCCTCCTCGAGTTTTTCGGCGTCGCCGCCGGCAAATTCGAGGTCAAAATTGTCGTCGACCAGCTGCTTGAGCGAGGTATCCGAACTCTCGATTACCCTCCGTATGATCGCGCCGAGCTTGTCGTCCTCGACGACCACCGGGTCGATGGCGAGGTTGGACTGGAACTTGACGTCGTTGAGCGCCTGCGTATTGGAGGGGTCGGAGATGGCGATGGCGAGGCGTCCGCCGCGCTTTTGCAGCGGGACGACGCGACGCGACTGCATCAGCTTGCGGTCTATCAGCCCGCTCGCCAGGCCGAGGGGGTCGGCGGCATCGAGGTCGAACAGCGGCAGCCCGAAGGTGCTGGAGGCGAACTCGGCGACTTCCAGCGCGGTGAACTTCTTGCTGGCAAGCAATTGCTCTATAAAACTGGTGTTGCTGCTCTTGGCCAGCGCGACTATGCCCTCGGCTTCGGGAACACGGATGTGGCCGTGCTGCACCAGGGCGCGGGCGAGCCCCGGCAGTGCGGTCAGTTGCGATGTGGTCAACACGCTCATTAAATCGCCGGCACTACAGGTTGCGCTGTCGCGGCGACAGGCGAGACTTGGGCAGGGCTGCGATCCGGGATGGCGGGCACATTGACGGCCGGATTGTGCCGGACGGTCTGCAAGGGCGCGCATTTTGACGGATGGTGGATGGTAACGCCTTGATTCGAATCTGATAAAACTGATGATGCCTTTTCCAGACGCTTTTGTAAAGCTTAAGGTTTTTACCGTAAGTAACTAATCCAACTCATCATTTATCCGTTTCGCCCGGGTAAAAAACCGCTGCGCCGCTGTGCAAAATCGCACACTTTAACAATGAATCGGCTAGTCCTCGGTTTCCGGGTCGGGGCGGAACAGGCGGACGGTTTTCACCACCCGGTCCAGGGTTTGCACGACTTCCATCGCCACGCCGGCGATCTTCAGGCTGATGCCGGCCTCAGGGATGTCCTGGAAGTGTTCAAGGATGAGGCCGTTGAGGGTCTTGGGTCCGTCCATCGGAAGATTGAGGCCGAGTTTGCGGTTGAGCTCGCGCAGTGCGCTCGAACCCTCGACCAGGCTGCTGCCATCGGCATCCCAGGCGAGGCGGTTGGCGCGCGCCGGCGCGGTGGAGGTGAATTCGCCTATCAATTCCTCGATGATGTCCTCAACCGTCACCAGGCCCAGCAGTTCGCCGTACTCGTCCACCACCAGGGCGAAGCGCTGGTGGTTTTCCTGGAAATACTGCAGTTGCGCAAACAGCGGTGTGCTGGCCGGGATGTAGTAGGGGGCGATGAGCAACTGTGCAAGGCGTTCGGCATCGAGCTCGCCGGACTGCACCAGGCGCAGCACGCGCCGCAGATGCAGGATGCCGGCGATGTTGCCAAGTTCGCCACGGTAGACCAGCAACCGCGTGTGGTAACTGGTGGCCAGCTGTTGCATGATCTGCTCGATCGGTGCCTCGAGGTCTATGGTCTCGATTCGCGCGCGCGACGTCATCACGTCCTCGACGGTGATGCGCTCCAGGTCGAACAGGTTCATCAGTATCGACTGGTGTTTTTTCGGCATGAAGTTGGCCGACTCGAGCACCACCGAGCGCAGTTCCTCCATCGACAGGCGCTGCGGCTGGTCGCCGGCGCGCGGCTTGAGGCGCGTAAGGAACAGCAGCGCACCGACAAACAGGTTGACGAACCAGACCACCGGGTAGAGCACCCTGAGCATGGGCTTGAGAACGTAGGCGAGCGTCAGCGCGATCCGTTCGGGATAAGCGGCACCGATGACCTTGGGTGTGATTTCGGCGAACACCAGGATGAGAAAGGTCACGGCAAGGGTGCCGATGCCGAGGGCAAACTCGCTTTCGCCGAACAGACGCAGGGTGATCACGCTCACCAGTACGGCCGCCGCGGCATTCACCAGGTTGTTACCCAGCAGGATCACGCCCAGCAGCCGGTCGGTGTGTGCCAGCAGTTCCGATGCGATGAGGGCGCCGCGGCTGCCCAAGCGGACCAGCGCCTTGAGCCGGTAGCGGTTGATCGCCATCATGCTGGTCTCGGCTATCGAAAAAAAGCCGGATCCGACGAGCAACATGGCCAGCGCGCCCAGCTGGGCCGATAAGGGGATGTCATCCATCTGTTATGTGCGCATGTTTGCCGTGCCCCGTTGTGGCATCCGGGCGGACCCGATCAGGACAGCGTCCGGCTGAGTATCACTTCGAGCACGAAGCGGCTGCCGACGTAGGCGAGGAGCAAGGCGGAAAACCCGGACAGCGTCCAGCGCAGAGCTTTGCGGCCGCGCCAGCCGTAGAAGTGGCGTCCGGCCAGCAGCGCGGCGAAAATCAGCCAGGAAAGCACCGCAAACAGCGTCTTGTGGCTGAACTTCATCGCCTGTTGAAATATGGTTTCGGAGAATATCGCGCCGGTTACCAGCGTCAGGGTCAGCAGGAAAAAGCCCATGGCGATTAGTTTGAACAGCACCGATTCCATGGTCAGCAGCGGCGACAGGGAAGCGAGCGGCCCGGCCACCGTGCGGCCGCGCAACCTGCGCTCGAGCAGGGTCATCAGGAATGCCTGCAGCGCGGCGATGGTGAACAGGCTGTAGGCGAGCATGCCCAGCGCGAGGTGCAGGCGAAACTCGAGCGCATGGGCGTAGGCCGGGCTGAGCAGCCCGGGAAAAGGCAGCGGCAGGAAGGAGCAGACCGCCGCAGTTGCAAGAAGGACCGGCTGCATGCCCTCGAGGTTGAGAAAATGCCTTTCCAGCCAGTAAATGAGCACGGCGAGCCACAGGATGATGGACAGCGCGAGACCGAAACCGAAGCGCAGTTCCGGCGCACCGAACAGCACCTGGTAGAGAAGCAGGGCGTGCAACAGCAATGGCGCCAGTATCGCCGCGTGTTCCCAGCCGCGCGTCGCAGCAGTCCTCGCGGCGACCGTGGTGGTGTCCGTTTGTGTGGTGTCCGCCTGCGCGGCCTTGCACCACCGCGTGCGCCAGAAGTAAAGGGCGAGCAGACCGTAGAGGGCGGCCGTGACTGCGTACAGTAGAATAGGCATAGCCATGAGTTTACACTGCCCGCCCTGGTTCCAGACTATCCAGTGCCGCGGCCATATCCGGACAAAATCAGAATCCCATCATGCTTGAAAACCTCACCCAGCGCCTGTCGCGCGTCATCAAGACAATCCGGGGCGAGGCACGCCTCACCGAGACCAATATCGCCGATGCGCTGCGCGAGGTGCGCATGGCGCTGCTCGAGGCCGACGTCGCCCTGCCGGTGGTGCGCGACTTTATCGCCGCGGTAAGGGAAAAAGCGCTGGGCGAGGAAGTGATAGGCAGCCTCACGCCGGGGCAGGCCCTGGTTTCGGTGGTGCATCGCGAACTGACCGCGCTGATGGGCGGGGAGAATGCCGCGCTCAATCTTGCGGCGCAGCCGCCGGCGGTCATCCTGATGGCCGGCCTGCAGGGTTCGGGCAAGACCACCTCATCGGGAAAACTCGCCAAGCTGCTGCTGGAGCAAAAGAAAAAAGTCCTGCTTGTTTCCTGCGACGTTTACCGCCCGGCCGCGATCGAGCAACTGCGCCTGCTCGCGGCGCAGGTGGGCGCCGATTTTTTTGCCTCCGACAGCGCGCAAAAGCCGGTCGCTATCGCCACCGCCGCCCTGCAGCATGCCAGGACGCATTACCAGGATGTGCTGATTGTCGACACCGCCGGGCGCCTGGCCATAGACGAGGCGATGATGGCCGAGATCGGGCAGATTCACGCCGCGGTCAATCCGGTTGAGACCCTGTTCGTCGTCGATGCCATGCAGGGGCAGGACGCGATCAACGTCGCCCGCGCGTTCAGCGAGGCGCTGCCGCTCACCGGCGTGGTGCTGACAAAACTCGACGGCGATTCGCGCGGTGGCGCCGCGCTGTCGGTGCGCCAGGTCACCGGCAAACCGATCAAGTTCGCCGGCACCAGTGAAAAAATCGGCGGCCTCGAGCCCTTCCATCCCGAGCGCATGGCCGGCCGCATTCTCGGCATGGGCGACATCCTGTCGCTCGTAGAGGAGGCGCGCAAAGGTGTCGACCAGGAAGAGGCGATCAAGCTCGCCGAGAAGTTCAAGAAGGGCAAGGGCTTTGACCTCGAGGATTTCAAGGCGCAGATCGCGCAAATGCGCAAAATGGGCGGCCTCGCCTCGCTCATCGACAAGCTCCCGGCGCAACTGGCGCAGGCGCAGTCGGCCGATGTAGGAGAAAAACAGATGCGCCGCACCGAGGGCATCATCAACTCGATGACGCGGCTCGAGCGCGCGAAGCCTGAATTGCTCAAGGCTTCGCGCAAGCGTCGCATCGCCGCCGGCGCTGGCGTATCGGTGCAGGAGGTCAACCGGCTTTTGAGCCAGTTCGAGCAAATGCAAAAAATGATGAAGCAAATGCAAAAAGGCGGCATGCAAAAGATGATGCGCGGCATGAAGGGCATGCTGCCGGGCATGCGTTAGACCTCGCGGGTGGGGCGCGGCCCCGGTTTGCCCGGGCCGGCTGCTTGCCGCAGCGTAAATCGACCGTCGCAGAAGCAGGATCATCTTTGATTTTTAAAGAAAAACGGCCCCGGAATGGGCGTGCGACGGACAGCGGCCCGCTGGCCAAGTCTGAACTTGCCAAGAAGGCAGAAACCCGCGTAAAATAACGGGCTTTCCCAATCTTGGCCGGGTGGCCTGGATTTAATCCCTCCGCATCGGAGAAATTGAAATGGTTGTTATTCGTTTAGCTCGTGGCGGTGCCAAGCACCGTCCGTTTTACAGCATCGTTGCCGCCGATTCGAAATTCCGCACCCAGGGGCGTTTCCTTGAGCGCGTCGGATTTTACGACCCGAAAGCGCCGGAAGGCCGCGAAGGGCTGCGCATTTCCATGGAGCGCCTGAGCTTCTGGACGGGCAAGGGCGCGCAAATGTCGCCGACCGTGGCGCGTCTGGCCAAGACCTTCAGCAAGGCCGCCGGAGCCGCGGCGGCAAAATAAGTCGCGAGGCGGTGCCGGTGAAGGCCGCGGCGGGGCTTGCCGAACAGTTGATCGTGATGGCGCGGGTGGTCGGGCCTTGGGGTGTCAAAGGCTGGATCAAGCTGGTCCCGCACACCACCGAGATAGACATGTTGAGCAAACACCCGAACTGGTGGCTGGGTCGCAACGGCGCGGGGGGCAGCGTCGAATGGCGCGAGTGCAGGGTTCTGGACAGCGAACAAAAGGGCAAACACCTCGTCGCGCAAATTGACGGGATCGTGGTTCCTGAAGAGGCGGTGAAGTTAAAGGGGATGGACGTGGCGCTGCCGCGTTCGGCGCTCCCCGACAGCGGTGAGAACGAATTTTACAAAGCCGACCTGGTCGGCCTTGAGGTGGCGAATGAGCAGGGCGAGGCGCTTGGCACGGTCGCCGAGTTGTACTCCAACGGAGCGCACGATGTGCTGCGCGTCGTGGCTGCAGCCGATACAGCAGGTGCCGAAGGACGGGAACGCTTGATCCCTTTTGTGCCTACGGTGGTGCGCCAGGTTGACATGGCCGGCGCGAAGATACATGTGGAATGGGGGGTGGACTGGTGAGCCGGGGTTGCTCAGGGTGGCGTGATGATGCAGTTTGATTGCATCACGCTGTTTCCCGAGATGTTCGCCGCGGTCACCGAGTGGGGCATCACCCGGCGTGCGCGCGAACAGGGGCGTTTCGGGTTGAGAACGTGGAATCCGCGCGATTTCACAACGGATAATCACCGTACGGTCGATGATCGGCCTTACGGCGGCGGGCCGGGCATGGTGATGCTGGCCGACCCGCTGGAACAGGTGGTGAACGCGGCGCAAACGGCGGGCGAGGGCAGGGCGAGGGTGATCTACCTCTCGCCGCAGGGTGCGGTGCTCGATCACAAAAAAGTGATCGCACTGTCCGGCGAGCCCAGGCTGGTGTTGCTTTGCGGGCGTTACGAGGGCATAGACGAGAGATTGCTCTCGCGTGTGGTCGACGAGGAAGTGTCCGTCGGCGATTACGTGCTCTCGGGCGGCGAACTGGCCGCGATGGTTTTGATCGACGCCTGCGTGCGGCAGTTGCCGGGGGTGTTGAACGATGAAGGTTCGGCGTTGCAGGATTCGTTTTGCGCCGGACTGCTCGAAGGGCCGCAGTACACGCGGCCCGAGGTGTATCAAGGCGAGGCGGTGCCGCCGGTGCTGATGTCGGGCAACCATGCGGACATCACGCGCTGGCGGTTGAAGCAAGCGATTGGAAGAACATGGCTGCGACGCCCCGAGCTTCTCGAAAGCCGGGGCCTATCACAGACCGAAAAGAGCCTGCTGGAAGAATTCCGGCGGGACCAAAACGAGCAGGGCGGGTCCTGATTTCCAGAGTATCGGATGCGGACACATCCTGGGTCGAAACGATGAAGGGAAATGAGCATGAATCTGATTGAGCAGCTTGAGCAGGAAGAAATCGCCCGTCTGGGCAAGACCCTCCCGGTATTTGCACCCGGTGACACGGTCATCGTCAACGTCAACGTCAAAGAGGGCGAGCGCAAGCGTATCCAGGCCTATGAAGGCGTGGTCATCGCCAAGCGCAACCGCGGCCTCAACTCGGCTTTCACCGTGCGCAAGATCTCCTCGGGCGAGGGTGTCGAGCGGACCTTCCAGACTTATTCGCCGCTGATTGCCTCGATCGAAGTCAAGAGGAAGGGCGACGTGCGCCGCGCCAAGCTCTACTACCTGCGCGACCGTTCGGGCAAGTCCGCGCGCATTCGCGAAAAACTTACCGCGCGCATCCCCGGTGCCAAGGCCCTGGTTGCCAAGGTGGAGCCGGCCAAGACCGACGCCGCGGAATAAGCCACACGCTGCCTGCATTGCCGGGCACGCGAGGACAAAAAGGGACGCCGCGGCGTCCCTTTTTCATTGTCGCAGCGTCCGTTTGTTTGTTCCGGTGTTGCGCGGTTTTTTTCTTGTAGACTGCGTGCTCACCCGCACTCTCCCGGAGTCACGCATGCCCGCCGCCCGTTCACTGCTGTGCAGCGCCGCCGCCCTGCTGGTTCTCGCCTTCCCGGCCGCTGCCGCCGCCAAAGACCTCACCATCGCGCTGGGCGCGGCCATCACCTCGCTTGACCCGCATTATCACAACTACAGTCCCAACACCTCGATGTCCAAGCACGTCTTTGACGCGCTGATCCGCAGCGACGCGAAGCAAAAGCTCACACCCGGCCTTGCCACCGCTTGGAAGGCGCTGAATGACACCACCTGGGAAATGCAATTGCGCAAGGGCGTCAAGTGGCACGATGGTTCGGACTTCAGCGCCGAGGACGTGGTATTCAGTTTCAAGCGCGCACCCACTGTGCCCAACAGCCCGTCCTCGTTTGGCACCTATGTGCCCAAGGACCTGGTGGTGGAGGTGAAGAACCCGCATCTGATATTGATCAAGACGGCCAAGCCGGCGCCGACCTTTCCCAACGACATCAGCGCGGTCGCCATGGTGTCAAAAAAACACGGCGAAAAGGCGACCACCGAGGACTACAACTCGGGCAAGGCCGCCATCGGCACCGGCCCCTACAAGTTTGTCGCCTATGTGCCGGGCGAGCGCATCGTCGTCGCCGCCAACGACAAGTACTGGGGCGGGCGCGAACCCTGGGACAAGGTCACCTTCAAGGTCATCGTCAACCCGGCGGCCCGCGTGGCGGCGCTGCTCTCGGGCGGGGCCGACTTCATCGAGAGCGTGCCCACCGCCGATGCGGCGCAACTGGAAAAGGACAAGAACCTCAACGTCGCCTCGGGCATTTCCAACCGCCTTATTTTTCTGCACATCGACACCGGGCGCGAAAAGAGCTCGCCCTTTGTCACCGACAACGCCGGCCAGCCCATCCTCGACACCAACCCCTTGCGCGACTTCAGGGTGCGCAAGGCGATGTCGCTGGCGATGAGCCGCGAGGCGATTGTTGCGCGCGTCATGGAGGGCAAGGCGGTGCCGGCGGGGCAGTTGCTGCCGGAGTTCTTTTTCGGCACCAGCAAAAAACTCAAGCCGGAAAAGTACGATCCTGACGCCGGGCGCAAGCTGATGGCCGAGGCGGGCTATCCCAACGGCTTTCGCATTACCGTGCACGGTCCTAACAACCGCTATATCAACGATGACAGGATCGTGCAGACGGTGGCGCAATTGCTGCGCCGGGTGAACATCGATGCCAGGGTGGAGACCATGCCATCGAGCGTGTATTTCACCCGGGCGTCAAAACTCGAATTCAGCCTGATGCTGGTGGGCTGGGGCGCGGACTCGGGCGAAACCTCCTCGCCGCTGCGCGCACTGATACACAGTTACAACACGCAGCTCGGATTCGGCACTGCCAACCGCGGCCGTTATTCCAACGCCAAAGTGGACGCCCTGACGCAGCAGGCGCTGGCGACCATAGACGATGGCAAGCGCGAAGCGCTGCTGGCCGAGGCGGCCGAAATCGCCATCGGCGAACTGGCGATCATTCCGCTGCATTACGAAGTGAGCACCTGGGGCATGAAGAAAAACCTCACCTACAAGGCGCGCAGCGACCAATACACCCTGGCCATGGATATTCGCCCGGCCAATTGATGGCGGCCTGCTTGTGCCGTCCGGATGCCGCCCGCAGGCCGCCGCCGCGACATTGATGCATGACATGTGGCCGAGGCCATAGGCTGGAAAGCCCCGTCTGGCGTGGCTTTCCAGTCAGATGCCGGTTTTTTTCGAAGGAACTATTTACAACTGACCCAGTGGTCATTTATCATTCGTATTGCTGACTCTGCGGTCAGTAATCGGGGGGTGTGATGAAATCAATCGTTGTGCCGAGCCTGCTGGCATTGCTTCTTGCCGCATGCGGACAGGGCGAACAAAAGACCGAGGCGATCCGCCCGGTGCTGCTGCAAAAAGTGGTCTTGGGCGTGGGACAGAACCAGGATGTCTATGCCGGTGAAGTGCGCGCCCGCCACGAGGCGGACCTGGGCTTTCGCATC
>CAMAWC010000071.1 GCA_945861875.1 Bordetella parapertussis | reverse complement strand
TGGGGGTAGGCCCCCAAAATGCAAAAAGCCCAACCGCGATGGCTGGGCTAAGTGCAGGAATTGCTACAAAAATCGGGTGGCTCCTCGACCTGGACTCTAACCAGGGACCTGCGGATTAACAATCACTGCATCTTGAGATCCTCACTGCGGCATCAGGTACTTTTAGCCCTAGTGTAGAATTCTCGACATGAAGACGTGCAAAAGCGACGGCAGAAACGACGGTATTTGCGAGTCTATAAGGCCTCTAGAGCGAGCGCTGGCGCCATTCTCCTGGCTGCTAGCGACGATCGAGTGGGAATGACCGCAGGGTGATCATGAACCAGCGTGAACACGACGTCGCATTTATGCGCGAAGCCTTGGCCATGGCGGCGAAGGCCGGGACCATCGGCGAGGTGCCCGTCGGCGCAATCGTCGTCAAGGACGGGGTGATCGTCGGACGAGGCTGGAACCAGCCGATCTCCGCTCACGACCCGACCGGCCATGCCGAGATCCGGGCGCTGCGGGATGCCGCCACCCACCTGGGCAATTACCGGCTGTCGGGCTGTGAGCTTTACGGCACGCTCGAACCCTGCACCATGTGCGCCGGGGCCATCATGCACGCCCGCATTTCACGGCTGGTGTTTGGCGCCACAGACCCCAAAACCGGTGCGTGCGGCAGTGTTGTCGACCTGTTTGGCGAGCCGCGCCTGAACCACCACTGCAGCGTCGCCGGCGGCCTGCTCGCCACCGAATGCGGCGGATTGTTGTCGGATTTTTTCATCAGCCGGCGCAGTCATGCAGCAAATTGAGATTTCGATTCCCGCGCAAACCCTGCTGTTGCGCGACGGCGACGGTGTCATCTTGAAATCGTTTCAGGTCTCCACGGCAAAAAACGGCTCCGGCGAGCTGTACGGCAGTTTTTGCACGCCACGCGGAAACCACATCGTGCGCGCAAAAATCGGCGCCGGCCAGCCGGTCAATACCGTCTTTGTCAGGCGCCGGCCCACCGGAGAGGTGTGGTCACCGGAACTTGGCGCGCAATTTCCCGGGCGCGATTGGATCCTGACCCGCATTCTCTGGCTGTCAGGCTGTGACGTGGGATTCAACCGCTTGGGCAAGGTCGATACCATGCGCCGCTATATCTATATTCACGGCAGCCCGGACACGATTGCAATGGGTAGTCCCGGCTCCATAGGCTGCATTCGCATGCGCAACCAGGACATGCTGGAGTTATTCGACCGCGTTGAGGCTGGCACACCCGTACTTATC
This sequence comes from Bordetella parapertussis, assembly GCA_945861875.1. Classification (GTDB taxonomy): domain Bacteria; phylum Pseudomonadota; class Gammaproteobacteria; order Burkholderiales; family SG8-39; genus CAITSH01. The sequence continues at coordinate 15,405 of CAMAWC010000071.1, read as the reverse complement.
AGCACCTAGCAAGACGTCTCCGGGAGACGCCGGGCACCCGTGAGACAACCCAACAATAGCTGGAAAGCCGCGCCAATAGGGCGTTTCCAGGCGATCCAATCGCCTGGAGGGCACTTTTCAGTGCCCGATTAGCTGTGCTATCCGTGTCTTGTCCGGGGTGCGGATGATGCCGCGCTCGGTAATCAGCGCGGTAATCAGGTCCGCCGGGGTGACATCAAAGGCCGGATTGCTCACCATCACGCCGTGCGGCGCCCAACGCGTATCGCCATAGCCGGTGACCTCGTCGGCGTGCCGTTGCTCGATCGGGATATGAGTGCCGTCGGGAATCGCCAAGTCAAAGGTCGACACCGGGGCGGCCACGTAAAACGGAATCTTGTGGCGGGCCGCCAATACCGCCAGCGTGTAAGTGCCGATCTTGTTCGCGGTATCGCCATTGGCGGCAATGCGGTCGGCACCGACCACGATCAAATCGACTTTTCCCTGCTGCATCAGGTGGCCCGCCATGTTGTCGGTGATCAGGGTCACTGGAATATTTTCCTGCACCATCTCCCAGGCGGTCAGCCGCGCGCCCTGCAGGTAGGGACGGGTCTCGTTGGCAATCACGGAAATGGCCTTGCCGGCGTCACGCGCCGAGCGTATCACTCCCAGCGCCGTTCCGTGCCCCGCGGTGGCGAGGGCACCGGCGTTGCAATGGGTCATCACCGACGCACCATCGGCAATAAGGCTCGCACCAAAGCCGCCCATTGCCCGGTTGATGGCGATATCCTCCGTAAAAATGGCGATCGCTTCGGCGTCCGCACTACGCCCGGCGGCAATGGCATTGCGCATGCGATCGAGCGCCCAAAACAGGTTGACCGCGGTTGGCCGGCTTGCGGCCAGCACCTCGTAGGCCTTCTCCATGTTGCCGCCATTGGCCGCTTCCAGGGCGACGCCGAATGCCGCGGCACAGCCGATGGCAGGTGCGCCGCGCACCACCATGTCGCGGATGGCAACGGCGGTCTGCTGCGCATCCCGGCAAGTAACATAGACCGCCTCATGGGGCAGGCGGCGCTGGTCGATCAGTTCGAGCAGGCCGTCCGTCCAACGCATCGTCTCGACATGTCCTGTGTTAGATGACACGCTCGTTGCCTCCGTCCACCGGCAACTGCGCGCCGGTTGTTTTCGCGAATAGCGGCCCGCACATTTCGGCGGCAAGTTCCGCCACATCGCGGCTGGTGACCTCGGTTTTAAGCACGTTGTTGGTTTTGTACTCGGCCACGCTCATGCCGTAGTGCTTTGCCCGCTGTTCCAGCACCGCCTCGGTCCACAACGCCGTGTCAAAAACCGCGTTCGGGTGCAGGGTGTTGACGCGTATGCCGTCGGCACCCCATTCGAGCGCGGCCACGCGTGCCAGTTGCGTCAGCGCCGCCTTGGACGCGGAATAGGCCGCCGCACCCGGCCCCGGGGCCGGGACGTTTTTCGATCCGATGACCACCACGCGCCCGCCACGCGGTGCAAGTTTGAGAAAGGGGTGGCAGGTTCGCAGCAAGGAAAGGTTGCCATCGAGATTGACGTCCATCACACGGCGCCACTCGTCGCTTTGCAGTTCACTTACCCTGCGGTTGGCCGAGAAAATACCGGCATTCAGGATGAGCATATCAATGCCGCCGAAGGTCGCTATGGCGCGGTACAGTGCCGCCTGGATCTGTGCGTCGTCGGTGACGTCGCACACCAGGCCAAGATAGTCTGTTCGTGTCCACGCCGACCTGACCTCCGGACTGACATCGAGCGCAACCACGGCGGCACCGCGCTCGAGCAGCGAGGCCACGCAGGCTTTGCCGATACCGGAAACCGTGCCGGTTACGATCGCCACCTCGCCGGTAAATACCGGCGGCTTGCCGGATTTTCGCAGTTTGGCCTGTTCCAGGTCCCAGTACTCAAGCTCAAAAATATCACGGGCGGGCAGGGCCCGATAGCCGCCAAGCGCATGGGCGCGCAGCATCACGTCTATGGTGTGCTCATAGAGTTCCTCGACAATGGCGGCGTCCTTGGCACTGCGACCGACCACGGCCATGCCAAAGGACGGATCGATAACCACACGTGGCGCCGGGTCGAGCATCGCCTTACGTTCCCTGGCTTGCGGCTCGTGCAGGGCGAAATAGGCCTGATAGTCGCGCACGTAGCCGTCCACATCGGTGCCCAGCATGGGCAGGCGCTTGGTCCGGATGACGTGGTCGGGCGTAATCGGCCCCTGTGCGCACAATGCCGCCACATCGGGGTGACGTGCGAACGCATGCGTCCTCGTATTCGGACAGGCTTTGACGATCATGGGCACTTTCGCGGCACGCGAAATGGCATGGCGCAATTCCGCCTGCGCCCTGGTATCAAACCGCGGCAGCGGTCCCATAGGTGCGCGCATCGATTCAGCCTGGCGCCGTGCGGCAAGATAGTCCTCGGCGCGAGTAACCAGGTCGATCATGCGCTCGTAGGATTCGCGCGCCGTTGCACCAAAGGAAAAAATGCCATGCTGCAGCAGCACCATGCCTATGGTCTGGCGGCCGGCCTGGCGGGGAAACTCCCTGGCACAGTATTGCGCCAGGTCAAAACCGGGCATCAGATAGGGAATGACCACCACGCTGTCGCCATAAATTTCCCGTATGCGCGCCTCGCCATCCGCGGTATCGCTAACAGCGAGCACGGCATCCGAATGCGTATGATCGACATACTTGAATGGCAGGCAGGCGTGCAGGATGGTCTCGACCGACGGCGCCGGGGAGGATGCGCGCAGCAGGTGGGTGGCCATTTCGTTGACCATTTGCGGATCGGACAGTGTGTCGAGCCCGGCAAGTTGACGCAGGTGGGCCAGCCTGACCGGTGCGAAACCGGCTTCCTCTATGGTTTCAAGGTCCCAGCCGCTGCCTTTGACATGGAGGATTTCCTCCTCCACACCAAAAATGTCTTTCTCGGAGATTTTGACCGAAGTGTTGCCGCCGCCATGCATTACCAGGGATTTGTCGCGACCGAGCAGCCGCGAGGTGTAGACGCGCAAGCCAAGCTCGCCCTTGAAGGTGGCGGCGTCCTGATCATTCCATAAACTGTGCATCGTGACTACCCGTAAAATGGACGCCCGCCATTATAGCGTTCACATGCAAGCCGCCTTATGTCGCCGCTTACGCCATCCTTTACCATTCATATCCTGTCCTGGGACGAAGCGAGAGCCATGGCGCGCCCTCTGCGCGAGGCGGTGTTTGTTCACGAACAAGGCGTTCCCGTCGAGCAGGAATGGGATGAGCTGGATGCCTGCTCGGACCATGCCCTTGCGCTGGCCCCCGAGGGCCAGCCCATAGGCACCGCCAGGCTGCTGCCGGAGACCGGTTCCGCAGCCGGCGCGTATCGCATCGGCCGCATGGCGGTGCTCAAGCCATGGCGCGGGCGCGGTGTCGGCGCGGCTCTTTTGAACGCGCTGCTTGAACGCGCGGCGGGCTGCGGCGCACGCAGCATAGTGCTTCACGCGCAGACCCATGCGTCCGGGTTCTACCAGCGCTTCGGATTTAGCGCCGAGGGTGGGGAATATCTTGAGGCCGGGATACCGCACTTCACTATGCGGCTCAGGCTGGTGAATCCCCCAGCTTGAACCGGAATGACGCCGTCGCGGCGATTCCGCCATCTTCAAGAAACGTCCGTTCAATAAACTCAGTTTCGCCGTTTGGCCTGACCAGAAGCACCGTTGAACAACGCGTGCCGTAGCCGGGACCGACAATGCGGGCCGCCGACAACTTGCGTTCGCGTTCCAGCCCGATTCCCGTATCCGGCAGCACATCGTCCGCGGCGACGCCGGTGTCGTCCAGAAGGCCGAGTATTTCCGCGGGATCGAATTCCCGGCTGATCAATTGCCGCAAACGCGCCTTACCGGCCTCCACTTTCGGCCATGTGGTGTTGAGAAGGTGATTGGACAAGCCATGTACGCCGGGAGCAATTACCTCGGCAGCACCACCGCGATTGGAGTAATGCCAGAGCGTGCGCCGGTCCGATACGAGCAGGTTGAAGCCGTTGTACTGCAGGCCGCTTGCCGCCAGCCCATCGAGATACGCTTCGGTCGGTTGGGACGCCCCAAGTAGTTCGCTGACCAGCAGCCCGCGCGAAGGCGCAGCGGCATTGCGTTCGCCGGGGTTGCGGAAATTGGTAAGCGCGGCAATGCGCCCGCGCGTATCCACGCCCAGCCAGGTGCCGTTTTGCTCCAGGTCGCGGCCGGCAAGAATGTGCGGTCGGTCCGGCCAGAAGTGCGCCGGCGCGGCCGGGCGGTGGAAATACTCATCCCGATTGGCGGCAATAACCAGCGAATACTCGGGATGGGCCTGCCAGGCAAAAAGAATCAGACACATCGCTGCGATGCCCGCTGGCCCGATGAGGCAAATCGCCCGCATGGGTAGTAATTCACTGTCACGCCAAGGAATAGGGCAGCGCCTGAAAGGCGAGAGCCGGGCCTTGCGGCGAACCGAGGCGCACAACAGACGCCTCCACACTGGATGTTTGCGTTACTGCGAGCAGGTCAAAGCCACCCGTGGGTGAGGGCTGTGCGCTGACCACCATGCCGCTCACCTGTTCGCCAAGGTCGTCACTGAAAAGTTCGGTACCCGGCGCAGGGATGGCGTCGGCGGCCGCAATGTTCGCCAGGTACATGCGCCGCTTGAGCTTGCCCAGGTACTGGGTGCGCGCGACAATTTCCTGGCCCGGATAGCAGCCTTTTTGGAAACTGACGCCGCCGATCAATTCCAGATTGATCATTTGCGGTACAAACTGCTCCTGCGTCGCCTGTGTGATAAAGGGCAGGCCGGCGCGAATATCCAGCCAGGACCATGCGGCCGCACCGACCGGCTTGGACGTGCCCGCCAGACCGGCCCAGATCCGGGTGGCCGCCGTCGCGTCACCGATCCAGAGCAGGCGTGTTTCCGAGACGCGCAGCAACAGTCCGTTTTCGTCGCGCACGCCGCGATGAATCTCTGCCGGCGCCGCATCAAAGTGCCCGGCGAGCGCGCCGCCGCCTTCCGCGAAAGACAGGCCAAGCAGGACGAGCTCGTTTGAGACATCGGCCAGTTTCACCTTGGCGCGCAGCACAAACATGGTCAGCCGTTTCTGGATCGTCGCCAACAAATCACGTGGCAAGGCCATGAAAAATCCCGAGTCACCGCGCCACAGGAGAAAGGTCGCGAGCACGCGCCCTTTGGCGGTGCAGTAACTGCCGTAGGTGCTGGCATTGATAGCGACGGCACTGACATCGCATGACAACTGCCCCTGCAGGAAGCTGAGGGCATCATCACCGTGGATTGAGATCACGCCGAGCGGGGACAGGTCGGAAATCACCGCACTGCGCGATGCCGCGGCCAACTCCGAGGCCGCATCGCCGTAATGCCAGACGACACCGCCGTCGACCGTGGCACCTTGCCCCTCAAGAAAAGACTGCCATGCTGCGTTCATAAGCTCTATCTGGAAATTTCCCGGTACAGGTTCGAACAGAGAATGCCGCGGGGGAATTTTGTCGCCAGCGGCACCGTACGCAGCCGGTCCGATCGGCGCGCTGCGTGGCATAATCCGGGCCATTATAGCTGCACGAACCCCACCCAACCGAAGCAAACCAGGCACGCTGTGGGGCAGGATAAAAAACCTGCTCGCAACGCTGGCCCTGCTTGCCTTTGGCGGCCTAGCCTGGAGCGCCTGGTTCGCGCTAAGCCCGGTGAACCTCCCGTCCAAGCAGATCGATTTTTCCATCCAGCCGGGCAGCGGCCTGCGCAGCGCGGCGCGACAAATCGAGCAGGCCGGTGTCGACATGCCGGCCTGGAAATTCGCCCTGCTCGGGCGCGTCATGGGCAAGGCGACATCGATCAAGGCGGGCAGCTACGAAATTACCCGCGGTGTAACCCCGTGGCAATTGCTTGCCCAGGTCACCCAGGGCGATTTCTCCCAGTCCGAAATCGCTTTCATCGAGGGCTGGACTTTCAGCCAGATGCGCGCCGTGCTCGATGCCAGTCCGGAGCTAAAACACGACAGCACCGGCCTTTCCAACGAGCAGATCATGGCGAGCATTGGCGCACCGCTGCAGCACCCAGAAGGCTGGTTCTTTCCCGACACCTATTTGTTCGCCAAAGGATCGAGCGACCTCGTAGTGCTCAAGCGAAGCCATGCCATGATGGAAAAGCAGTTGCAGGCAGCCTGGGCCCAGCGCTCGCCCCGGTCCTCCCTGAAAACCCCCTACGAAGCCCTGATTCTCGCCTCGATCATTGAAAAGGAAACCGGCCGCAAGGAAGAGCGTGCACGCATTGGCGCCGTGTTCAACAACCGCTTGCGCATCGGCATGCTGTTGCAGACCGACCCCACGGTCATCTACGGGCTGGGCGATGAGTTCAAAGGCAACCTGAAAAAGGAACATTTGTTGCGGGACGGCCCGTTCAACACCTATACCCGCGGCGGCTTGCCACCACGGCCCATCGCCATGGCCGGAATGGGTTCGCTGCTGGCTGCGGTCAATCCTGCCGAGGGGGATGAACTTTACTTTGTTGCCCGGGGGGACGGCAGCAGCCAATTTTCCAGAACACTGGCCGAGCACAATCGCGCCGTGCAAAAATACCAGCTGTCGGGCAAACGATAAGCCCCCAGCCGGACACCCATGCTCTCACACCACGTCATGATCGGCCTTTGATGCGCGGCAAATTCATCACCCTGGAGGGCGTCGATGGCGCGGGCAAGAGCACCCATCTCGCCTGGATCGCCTCGCGCTTGAAGGAACTTGGTAAGGACGTCATCGTCACCCGCGAGCCCGGAGGCACCCCGATCGGCGAGTCGCTGCGCCAGTTGATCCTCACCCAACCCATGACCCTTGAGACCGAAGCCTTGCTGGTTTTTGCCGCACGCAGCGAGCATCTGACCAAGGTCATACTGCCTGCGCTGGAAGAGGGGCGCTGGGTGCTGTCCGATCGCTTTACCGACGCCACCTTCGCCTATCAGGGTGGGGGCAGGGGGCTTGCCCGAGAGCGGATAGGCGAACTTGAGGAATGGGTGCAACACGGCCTGCAGCCCGACCTGACCCTGTTTTTCGATGTCCCCCTGGAAATTGCCCAAGCCCGCCTGCTGGCCCAACGCACCGCCCTTGACCGCTTTGAGCAGGAAAACTTGGCCTTTTTCGGCCGTGTTCGCGCCGCCTATCTCGACAGGGTGTCCAGCTATCCGCTGCGATTTCGACAAATCGATGGCACCCAAAGCCTTGCAGAAGTTAAACAACAACTTGAAGACATTATTTCAATATACTGTTTATGAATATTTTTTCATGGCAGACTGATACTTGGTCACGACTGACCCTGCAGCGCTCCCGGCTCGCCCACGCCCTGCTTATTCACGGACAGCAAGGCATAGGCAAATCCAAGCTTGCACGCCAATTCGCCTACGCGCTGCTGTGCCAGAGCCCTGTCGCGGGCGGTTTCGCCTGCGGCACCTGCAAGTCCTGCCATTGGCTAAGCCAAGGCGCACATCCCGATTTCTTGTTGGTTCAGCCCGAGAGCATGGCGGAGGAGGGCGATGATGGCGCTGACGAGGCTGAAACGAAGAAATCCAAGCGCAAACCGAGCAAGCACATCCGCATTGAGCAGATCCGCAGCATGCAGGAAACCCTGGCGACGGGCAGCCACCAGGCCGGCTTGCGTGTAATCGTCATTGAACCGGCCGAGGCAATGCAGCCAGTGACGGCCAATGCGCTCCTGAAAAGCCTGGAAGAGCCGCCACCAGATACCCTATTTCTGCTGGTTTCCGACCAAGCCAGCCGCCTTCTGCCGACCATTCGAAGCCGCTGCCAGCAAGTACCCCTGGCGCCGCCTGAGGGGAAAATCGCCCTGCAGTGGCTGCTTGATCAAGGCGTCAAGGACGCCGACGCACTGCTCGCCTATGCCGGCGGCGCACCTCTCAAGGCACTGGCGCTGGCCGAGACGGGAGACGTCAGGCGAGAATTCGCCCGGCGCATGGCCGAGCCCGGCGCAGACGCAATGGCACTCACCGATTTTTGCCAGAATCTCGATCCTCCCACGGTCGTGTCCTGGATACAGCAGTGGGCCTACGACATCGTGCGCGCTGCGATGACAGGTGAAGTCCGCTATCATCGTGCCCAACAACAGCGACTGGTCGCGATAAGCGCCAAGCTGGACATGCGCAAGTTGCACCGCTTCATGCGTGAACTGTCCGACGCGCGCGCGTTGTCGCAGCACCCGCTGAATGCCAGGCTGTTTTTCGAGGCGATTTTCCTTTCTTACCGGAATCTTGGAGCCAACGCGAATGAGTGAGGACGTCAGGCAGGGCGCGCGCCCCAGCGTGCTGTCCCTTAACATCAAGGAAAAGTCCGCGCTTTACGCCGCCTACATGCCCTACCTCAAGCGCGGTGGAATTTTCGTCCCCACCTCCAGGGAGTACAGGATCGGCGACGAGGTATTCATGCTGCTTAGCCTGATGCATGAACCGGGCAAGGTACCGGTCGCAGGGCAGGTGGTATGGGTCACCCCGCCCAATGTCCAGAGCAACAAGACGCAGGGTGTGGGCGTGCAATTCAGCGACGACGAAAGCGGGCGCAGCGCCCGCGGACGCATCGAGTCCCTGCTGGGCAGCCTGCTGCAATCGACCCGCCCGACCCATACCTACTGACTGCCCGGCGCCGCAAGCGCCTTGGGCACACCTATGTTTGTTGACTCCCACTGCCATATCGATTTTCCCGATTACCAGGGCAAATTGCCGGAGATATTTGGCGAAATGCACAAGGAGCGGGTGACCCACGCCCTTTGCATCAGCGTCAATCTTGAGGATTTTCCCGGAGTGCTTGCCATTGCCGAACAGCACGCCAATGCCTATGCCTCGGTCGGGGTGCACCCGGATCACCAGGATCAAGCGCCGGTCGATACGCAGCACCTGGTAGACCTGTCGCACCATCCGAAAGTCGTGGCAATCGGTGAAACCGGCCTGGATTACTATCGCACCACCGGCGACACGGAGTGGCAGCGCGAACGATTCCGCTCCCACATTCGCGCCGCAAAGATTACCGGCAAGCCCCTGGTCATTCACACGCGCGAAGCAGCGCATGACACCTTACGGCTCATGCGCGAGGAGGGTGCCGGCGAGGTCGGTGGCGTGATGCACTGTTTCACCGAATCGCTTGAGGTGGCAAAGGCCGCCATGGATCTGGGCTTTTATATTTCGTTTTCCGGCATTGTTACATTCAAGAATGCGCTTGCCATCAAGGATGTGGCCACGGCCGTTCCGCTTGAGAAAATGCTGATCGAAACCGACTCTCCCTACCTTGCGCCTGTGCCGCACCGCGGTCACGTCAACCAGCCCGCCTGGGTCAGGCACATTGCGGAGGAGATTGCACGCTTGAAGTCTGTTCCGCTCGATACCGTCGCCGACATCACCAGCGGTAATTTTTTCAAACTTTTCAAGATCCCCCGTCCGACATGACAAGCTCCTTTGCATTCCTGCGCCCGCTGGTGACGATTTGCTTTCTCAGTATTTTCGGCGTTGCCCAGGCGCAGTCGCTTGAAGACATGTTCAAAGCCGTCAAATCCAATGACGCCTCGACTGTCGAACGGCTGCTACAACGCGGGATAGACGCTAATTCTACGGACACCCGCGGCGATACACTGTTGATGCAAGCCTCCCGCGAGGGGCACGAAGAAATCGTGGTCCGGTTGATAGCCGCGCGCGCCAGGATCAACGCCCGCAATGCTTCGGACGAATCGGCGCTGATGTTGGCGGCGCTCAAGGGTTATTTGCCCATTGTGACCAGACTGCAGGCGGCAGGCGCCGAAATGAACCACTCTGGCTGGAATCCCTTGCTCTACGCGGCTTTTGAGGGCAAGACCCCCGTGTGCAAATTTTTACTGGAAAAGGGCGCGGATATAGATGCACTTGCACCGAACGACGCCACGGCATTGATGCTTGCTTCCCGTCAAGGACATCTGGAAACGGTCAAGTTATTGCTCTGGGAGCACGCCAATCCGCATATCAAGACCGCAGATGGCCTGACTGCGCTGAAGTGGGCGGCTAAAGCAGGTAACAGCGATATTGTGGCCCTGCTAAAGCAAGCGGGGGCAAAGGAATAACAAGAACTTAGGATGGCTTGGGCAGTCCTGAATATAATTTAACATAATACACATTCTAAGATTATCGTTGACCCTGTTAAACACGCCTAGGGGTCAACATGTGGCAAAACGGTACTGCAGGTGCCGGTCAATTCCAGTTCTGGGAGTTGAACCTTCCGAGCACCCCACCTGGCGAAGTTGATCTGTCAGTATCCGTTCGCCGCGGTCGTATTTGTCCGTTCTTTGGCTGGCCCAAGAACCGAGAGTTCAGCATTCCGGAGGCCTTGGAAACGCTGCGTGCGCTGCTCGCCGGTTGCGACATTAGCGGCTCTCGCTATCGGTGGGTTCGCGTTGACCCAGCTACAGAGGCCGGACTGCTCAAGCACTATCCAATCGGTCGATTGCGCTGAAACGCCCTCTCCGCGCTTGAAACCCTAAAATATTTATTCCCGATATGCGTCAGGAGCTTACCGTTTTCATTCCCTGCCTTTTTAGGGGGGGGAGGAAAATGGGGGGCTTGTGCATTGATTTTGAACGCCTAAGCTCATGGACATGAGCCATCGGAGCCGAACAGACCCGGCGATGGTCGGAACTTCCCTAGTTCCAACTGCCTTTAGGCGGGATAGGCAGCGAAAAGACCTGGATGCCCTCGCCCTTTAACGCCTCGGATTCTTCGGCACTTGCCTGCCCCCGGATTCCGCGAGCCGGCACCTCGCGCGCATGCATGCGCCTGGCCTCGCTGGCAAAATCAACACCAACGTCCTCGGTAGTGAGAAGGATATGGTCGATCAACTGGCTCAGGTCAGGCAAAGCCGCTTTCGCGGTCATTTTCCCTGGCAGGGGTGCCTCCGGGTGTTCTTTTGCGTCTGCCCGACCGATTTTTGCCATTAAAAGCTTCCGCACTTGGGGCGATCCGCAACTTGGGCAGGCGAGCATGCCGCACTCATGCTGACTGTCAAAGTCCCCGGCCGAGGCAAACCACCCCTCAAATTGGTGTTCGGCAGCGCAAATGAGTTGGAAGACAATCACGGCGTGGTGAATCTCGAATCACTATAATTTAATATGTTTATATTCATATATTTATTTATTTTTCTTAATCTGTATTCTGATAATTTGGTGCCCGGGGCCGGAATCGAACCGGCACGCCGCTTTCGCAGCGAGGGATTTTAAGTCCCTTGTGTCTACCAGTTTCACCACCCGGGCGGACCATAGCAAGAGGCTAATCAGCCCGGGATAATCGCATAGCGCAGGAATAGACCATTGACGAAGGATGAGGCGAAAAGTGTGGTCCCAAGACTCCCATACATGGGGATACTTGTCCACGAACCCGCCGCGCTTTACCGCCCCCTACCTTGGAGGCACGGTTAATAGGGCAGGCCAACGTAATTCTCCGCCAGGGCGGTTGATGCCGCCTTGGAGCTGAACAGGTACTCAAGCTCGGCCGTCTGCATCTTTTCACCGAACGAGCCTGAATCGGGAAAACGGTGCATCAGCGAGGTCATCCACCAGGAAAAGCGCTCGGCCATCCATACCCGCCGCAGACTGCGGGCGGAATAGCTGTCGAGGCCGTCCGGCTTTTGCGTCGCGTAATACTCGATCAAGGCCGAGGAAAGATAGTAAATATCGCTGGCAGCCAGATTTAGTCCCTTGGCGCCGGTCGGTGGCACGATATGCGCCGCGTCACCGGCAAGGAATAGCGTCCCAAAACGCATCGGCTCGGCGACAAAACTGCGCAGCGGTGCAATGCTCTTTTCTATGGACGGTCCGGTGACAAGCGTGTCGGCCGCCTTGTCATCAAGCCTGCGGCGCAATTCGTCCCAGAACTGCTGGTCCGACCAAGCCTCGACTTTCTCGTCGAGCCCACACTGGATGTAATAGCGGCTGCGGGTGCGCGACCGTAGGCTGCAAAGGGCGAATCCCCGCTCGTGCCTGGCGTAAATCAGCTCATGTGAGACCGGCGGCGTTTCCGAAAGCACCCCGAGCCAGCCAAACGGGTAAATGCGCTCGTGCGTGGTGATCGCGGCGCTGGGGACACTATGGCGGCAAACCCCGTGGAAGCCGTCGCATCCGGCGATAAAATCGCAGGTGACCTCGTGGCTGACGCCCTCGCGCATATAGCGCACCGTGGGACTATTCCCGTCAAATCCCTGTACGCTGACCTGCTCCGCGCCAAATACCAGCTTGGCCCCTGAGGCATGCCGGGCGTCCATGAGGTCCTTGGTCAACTCCGTCTGGCCATAGACGGTGACGTTCTTGCCGCCGGTGAGCTTGTTGAGATCGATCCTGTGGCGCGACCCGCCAAATGTGAGCTCGATGCCGCCGTGTACCAACCCTTCGGCATGCAGGCGCGCACCGACACCGGCCTTGTCGAGCAGGTCTACCGCGCCCTGCTCCAGCACCCCGGCGCGGATGCGCCCGAGAATATAGTCACGGCTTTTGTTGTCGATGACGATCGCATCGATGCCGGCCAGATGCAGCAACTGCCCGAGCAGCAGGCCCGACGGCCCGGCACCAATGATGGCCACTTGTACACGCATGTGCTTCGCTCCCGTCCCGTCAAGACCGAAGCGTAACGCTTCCGCGGAACATGTGCCAATCCGGCACGAAAACCCGGCAGGAAATGCCTGCACGGGGAGAACCGGCTGGACGGCGGTTTGGAGGCGGGGGTCGGAATCGAACCGGCGTACACGGCTTTGCAGGCCGCTGCATGACCACTCTGCCACCCCGCCGGGTAATGGAATAGCGAAACAACACTACAGACAAATAAGGGAAGCAAGAACTCGCCGTCTTTGTGCAGGCCTGAAATTTAAGGCCATGCCAGCCGGAAGTCCCTACTTCCCTATGTTGTTCTGGAGCGGGAGAAGAGTCTCGAACTCTCGACCTCAACCTTGGCAAGGTTGCGCTCTACCAACTGAGCTACTCCCGCATTACAGTCGCGCATTTTAGCGTTTCCGCTCTTCCCGGTCAATCCTGCCCGGAGCGGTCTTTCGCCAGCGCCTGCGGCAAGGCCAGCTTCAGGTAATAGGCCATCGAGAGCAGTGTCAGGGCTGCGGCAAGCCAGATCAGCCAAACACCGACCTCCCTTGGTGCGAACGCGCCGATTGGATCGTGGTAGAGCAGCATCGGGATGGCGACCATTTGCGAAGCGGTCTTGATTTTCCCAAGAAAGTTGACCGCCACGCTTTTCGATGCGCCGATTTGCGCCATCCATTCGCGCAACGCCGAGATGGTGATTTCGCGGCCGATGATGATCACCGCCACAACCGCGCTGGCACGGTCGATTTCCACCAGCATGATGAGCGCGGCGGCGACCATCAATTTGTCCGCCACCGGGTCGAGAAAGGCGCCAAAAGAGGACTGCTGGTTGAGCCGGCGCGCGAGCCAGCCGTCAAGCCAGTCGGTGAGCGCTGCCGCAGTGAACAAAACGGTCGCCCCAAGGTTTTTTTCGTGCAACGTCAGCCAGTGCTCGGGCAGGTAGAAAATCCCGATAAACATCGGAATGGCGAGAATCCGCGTCCAGGTCAGCAAGTTGGGCAGCGTCAGCATCAGTGCAACTCAGCGTAAATTTTCTCAGCCATTTTTTTGCTTATTCCTTCAACCTTTGCCAGATCATCGATACTCGCATCAATAACCCCTTTCAGCCCGCCAAAACTTGCCAACAGCTGCTGCCGCCGCTTTGCCCCGATCCCGGCGATGCTCTCCAGGCTCGAGGTTACCCTTGCCTTGCCGCGCCGCGCGCGGTGGCCGGTGATGGCGAACCGGTGTGCCTCGTCGCGAATCTGCTGTATGAGGTGCAATCCGGGGTTGTCCGCCGGCAGGTGCACAACCGTATCAGAAGCTGCGATGACGAGTTCCTCCATTCCGGCCTTGCGTTCCGGCCCCTTGGCCACGCCGATCAGCTGCACATCAGACAGGCCCAGTTCGGCGAGGATATCCTTTCCGGCACTCACCTGCCCTTTGCCACCGTCAAGGAGGATAACATCCGGCATGATGCCCTCCTCGCGTGATATTTTTTCGTAACGCCTCATTAGCACCGAGCGCATCGCGGCGTAATCGTCCCCGGGAGTGATTCCCTCGATGTTATAGCGCCGGTACTCGTTGCGGCGCATATCCATGCGGTCATAAACAACGCAGGAGGCGACGGTCGCCTCGCCCTGGGTGTGGCTGATGTCAAAGCACTCGATACGTTTCACCGTTTCAGGCAGCGACAGGGCCTGGCGTAGCGCGACCAGGCGTTTTTCCTGGTTGCCTTGTTCACGCAGCTTTTGCACCAGCGCCAGCCCGGCATTCTGCTGTGCCATTTCCGCCCAGACACGCCGTTCCCCCTGCGGCCGCAGTACCACCTGGACGCGCCGGCCGGCGTGCTCTGACAGCATTGCCGCAAGGTCCTCCGCATCCAGGCTGTCCTCGTCCAGTATCACCAGCGCGGGAATCGGCTGCAGCAGGTAATGCTGGTTGAGAAAGGCGAGCAGCACATCGCCTGAAGTCTGGTCTTGTGCATTTTGCGGGAAAAAACTCTTGTCCCCGACCTGGCGCCCGCCACGCAACATGACGAGGTTGACACAGGCCGAACCCGGCTTGATGGCGCAGGCGATGACGTCGGCATCCAGCGCCTTGCCGCTGTCAATGTACTGCTTGGCCTTGACCGTGGCGAGCGACTGGATCTGGTCGCGAAAAACCGCCGCCTTCTCGAACAAGAGCTCGCCGGCCGCATCCTGCATGCGCGCGGCAAGCTCGGCCATGACATCGTCGGTGCGGCCGTCCATCAGCATTTGCGCACGCGTCACATCGGCGGCGTAGGCTTCGGTGCCTATAAGGCCCACGCACGGCGCAGAGCAGCGCCGGATCTGGTGCAGCAGGCAGGGCCGCGAACGGTTGGCGAACACCGAATCCTCGCAGGTGCGAAGGCGAAAGATCTTTTGCAGCAGCTGGATGCTGTCGCGCACGGCATTGCTGTCCGGCAAAGGTCCGAAGTAGCGGTTCGCTTTTTCCAATGTTCCGCGGTGAAAACCCAGGCGCGGGAAATCACCGCCGGAAATCATCAGGTAGGGATAGGACTTGTCATCGCGGAACAGGATGTTGTAGCGCGGGGTCAGCGACTTGATCAGGTTGTTTTCCAGGATCAGCGCTTCCGCCTCGGATCGCGTCACCGTGGTTTCCATGGCGGCCACCTGCGACAGCATGATTTGTATGCGCGGACTGTGGGCGGTCTTCTGGAAATACGAGGACACGCGCTTTTTCAGGTCGCGCGCCTTGCCGACGTAGAGAACATCGCCCGCGGCGCCGAGCATGCGGTAGACGCCGGGCAGATTGGGCAGGC